>JAHDDR010000216.1 GCA_020629255.1 Saprospiraceae bacterium
ACGAATATTGAGTAAATTTGACTCAATTTCATTATTATTTTTCATTTCATAAGTATGTAAAATATAATTTCTATATTTAAAAGAACCTGTGAATTTTAAAAAGCAATATCATGAATAAATTATTCTCTACTTTACTTTTATTTACATTCTTTATCACGATTATTTCCGCACAAAATGAAGTTCCCACACAAACGATTAAGGGATATGTTTTGGACAAAGATACCCGTCAGCCCTTGATTGGTGCTACCGTTTATGTTTCGAATTTAGAACCCACTCTTGGTACTACCACAGAAGTGGATGGCAGTTTCAGATTGGAAAATGTACCCATTGGTCGACGTGATATTGTTGGTGAATATTTGGGATACAATCCTTATTTTACAGAAGGTATCATTTTAAATTCGGCAAAAGAATTGGAGTTGAATATCGAATTATTGGAAAGTATTTCTGTGGCGACAGATTCTGTGGCAACGGTTTTTGCCCAACAAAAGACAAACCGTCCCCAAAATGAAATGAGTACTGTTAGTTCCCGATCTTTTTCGGTAGAGGAAGCCCAAAAATATCCGGGAAGTATTGCAGATCCTTCTAGAATGGCATTGGGTTTTGCTGGTGTACAAATGGGAAAAGATAATAATAATGATATTATTATTCGGAGCAATTCTTCTCTCGGAATTTCTTGGCGATTGGAAGGTGTCGAAATTATGAATCCGAATCATTTTGCCAGGCAAGGAAGTTCCGGTGGAGGTATCTCCGCTTTTTCGGGAAGTGTGCTAAGTAATTCTGATTTTTCTACCGCTGCTTTTGCTCCGGAATATGGCAATGCCATCGCGGGTGTTTTTGATATGAAATTCAGAAAAGGAAATCGGGATAAAAGGGAGTATACGGTCAAGGCAGGTTTATTGGGTTTGGATTTTGCAACAGAGGGACCTATCCAAAAAGGAAGGAGTTCATATTTATTTAATTATAGATATTCTACTTTGGGTATTTTAAATGCCTTTGGCTTGCATGTGGTTGATGCTCGTACCACCAATAATTTCCAAGATTTATCGTTTCATTTTTATTTCCCATCCAAGGACAATAAAAGTATTTTTACCGTTTGGGGCATCGGGGGTCTGAGCACCGAAGTAAAAGAACCGGAAATGGAAAAAACATGGACGCTTTTTGAAGAACAAACGGCTTATAATTTTTATTCCAATATGGCAACTGTCGGAATTACTTATTCCAGAATTTTAAAAAATAATTCTTATATCAAAACTATTGCTTCTTATTCGGTCAGTCGAATTTCAGCAGAAAGAGATTCTGTCGACGTGAATTTAATTTCAAGCAGAATAGAAAGCGAAAATTATTTAAATGGTAGATATGATATCACTTCTTTTTACAATAAAAAAATAAATGCGAAAGTCAACATTAAAACAGGTTTATCGTTTAAAACTATTTTTTATGATTTAAATCGGAATTATTTTTCTTTTTCTACTAGAGAAAACATAGAAGACATTGAATGGAACGGCCATTCCTTCCAAACGCAATATTATTTCCAAACTCGTTATAGACCTACGGAAAAATTTACGATCACCACAGGAATTTATGCCATGGCATTTTCTTTCAATACTTCTTTATCTTTAGAACCAAGAATAGGGATGAAGTATCAATTCAACAAATATGCATCTTTGACTTTTGCCGCAGGCTTGCACAGCCAACCGGTTCCGATGGGCACGTATCTTATTTATCAGACCGACGAATTCGGAAATTATTTTTTACCACATCAAAATTTGAAATTATTAAAAGCCAATCATGTCGTCTTGGGATATAACCATTCCTTCCGAAACAACATTCATTTAAATGTGGAATTATATCATCAGTATTTATATAACGTTCCTATTATTGATGATGGCAAAAGCACCTTCTGGATGCTGAATGAATTAAAAGGATATGGAAAACATCTGGACAACGTTCTACTAACAAGCGAAGGAAAAGGTCGGAATATCGGAATGGATATTACCTTCGAAAAATACTTGAGTAATAATTTATTTTTCTTGATTACCGGCTCATTGTATAAGTCCACTTACACCATTGACAACATAGGTACATATAGTACACGTTATGATGGGAGATATTCTTCTAGTTTCATGATGGGAAAAGAATTTACGCTAAAGAAAAATAACGCTCTGACATTCAGTTTTAGGAACCTATACAATGGAGGTTTAAGATACACGCCCGGAGATCCGATTGCATCAGCTGCCATACGGAATTTAGTCGAAGACAACAATAGACCTTTTTCAGAACAAATGAAGGACTACTGGAGAATTGATGTCCAATTGGCATATCGAAAAGACAAACCTAAATATGCTTGGTCTTTGATTTTAGACACACAAAACATTGTGAATTATGACAATCAAAGGGAAGTTATTTATGATTATAATATAAATGATTTTATCTTTAAGAAACAATCGGGTTTTGTACCGGTGGTAAGTTTTCAAGTAGATTTTTAATTGAGGAAATGGAAGAATCCAAAAACAAGAATATAGACTCTGTGTTCAAGGATCAATTGTTTGAAAAGGCAAAAAACATAGGAGTTATACAATTGCTACCTTTTATTTTTTTTTATTTTTTTTCGTTTCTTGTACTACTAATCATTCTCCCTAAGAATGATTCTGGTTTTTTACAAAATTCGGGTCGACCAAAATTCGAAACCCTTTTTTACATCATTTTAGTATTGGGGAATTCTATAGGATTTATTGCCTCTATCTTCTTTATAAAAGCCAGTAAAAATAAAAATATTGCTCTTTTTGAAAGGGCATTATTATGCATGATCGCCACATGGTTATGTTTTATTGTATTCCTACTGTTTTCTATTTATAATTTAATCACCTTATGATACTAGATGACGAAATAATAAAAAAACCGGCCCTTACAGAAAAATTAAAAAGTAAATTCAGAGTTTTTTCCTTACTTCTTTTTATTTCCGGAATATTATTATGGATCTTATTCTATTTTGTATTCCTTCATATATATGGCAGCAGTTTGGTTGGTTCCAATTACCAACTTATACTTTGGGGCATTTTGGCTAGTGGAATATTTTTTTGTCTCATAGCCCCCTTCTTTATCATTCGGAAGAAAAAACAACACATTTACAAATACCTCAAAATATTAGATTATATTTTTTATTTCTGGATACTTATTTATATCATCCCCTTCTTGATATTTATTTTTTCTATTTAATTTTTCAAAACAAAAAAGCGGAAGGAGAATTCTCCTTCCGCTTTTTTGTTGCAATATTCATTTCTAAAATCCTAATTCATCCGAATCAAAATCACCTTCCCAGATACTTCCCGTTCTTCCTCCCCGATTCCTCTGAGATAATATAATCCCGAAGGGAAATCATATAAATTCAAGGTAAATATAGGATCGGTTACATCTATCTTTCTCAATAATTTTCCGGCAGCGTCGAGCAAATACATTTCGGTTAATTCACCACTCAATTCTACATTCAGATTTCCTCTTGTCGGATTTGGAAAATATTTCCAAGAAAATTCTTTTTTATCTATTAATTTATCCGGATCACTTTCATCTTCTACTTGAACAATCATTTCTACTTCAGTGGTGTCGGAGACTTCTTCTTCCACTAAACTTTCTTCCAATTGTTCATCACAGCTAACGGTTTGTGTGAAGTCAAGGATAGTATTCACCAGAATATCGTTTAATAAATTGACTTTATGCTCATCCGTAATGGGTTTTAAATGTGAAGCGCCGATACCGCTATCATCCGTCAAATAAATATAAGAACCATTGGTAGCCAAGCAAAAAGAACGCATCAAATATTCTGTACTTCTATCTGTTCCCGAACAAGCAACGGGTATGACACGTATTCCCATTTCTGCCGCCCTACGAATTTGTTTTTCCAATCTTTTTTTGATTTCGTCTGTTTGATGAGGAGGTGCATCCAACACCAAAAACAAAAGTCTTGCTGCTGCATTTTCTGACCACACCATTCCATCTAGTGCAACATCCAAGGCTTCCTCTACAGCTTCTGGGGCATCACCGCCACCGCCGGATTTTTGTCTTTTAATAAATTCGATCGTTTTATTAATGTCCGGACTAAAATGTGATTTTCTCGTTAAATAAGCATCGCCATGATCCCGATAAAAAACAGAACCCAATCGTAATTCTGTGTCTTTCAAATCCGACTTCACCCGACCAATCACATCATACAATTCCGATTTTAAATAATTGATTTCATCCCCCATAGAGCCCGTGGCATCCACAACAAATGCGATATCCACTTTATTCGGAATATTACAAACTACAGGAATTACTTTTGTATTAATTCCTTCATGGAAATCGGTGATGGAAGGAATTTCATATTTATTGTTTTGATACTTCACTTCCATATTGTATGTACCAGAAGTTAGGTCAGAATAAATATTTGCCCAAAGTTCTGCTTTTCCGGTATTATCTGTTCTGCTTGTCCAAAGGATTTTCTTATCTTTTCTCAAATTCACTTCCGCATCAACGATAGGATAACCATTTTGGGTCGTGAGTTGTATAGTATATCTTTCCATCGGACTGACCCCCCACTCCATTTGCCATTTTTTCAATTCCACTTCGGCAATGTCTTGCCATAAATTCCATTTACCGAAATCATTTAAAACGCCTGCCGTTAATTGACCTGCTTCAGGCAGATCTTCCCTTGATTCGCCACCGCCAACAATTCCGTCACTATCATAATCATCCGCCAACATCACCACTTCTTCTTTTTCCATTTCCTCTCTGACATCGGCATACGCTTCTGCAGGAGGCGTTGGTGGCGGAGATGCGACAGGCACCGGTTTTTCTTCGACTCGTGTAGTCCCTGGAATTGTCGATGTAGTTGTTGTGGCAGGATAGGCAGAATAATCTGCTACAGATTCGGCAGCAATTTCTGCTGCAGCTTTATCTCTTTTCTTAGATTTTGTTCTTTTTTCTTTTTTACTTCTTTTCGTACTCATACCGGTAATGACTACACTTTCCAAAAGCATTCCTTCATCCAAAATAAAATCTGCATCAAGATTTTTTGTTCCTTTTTCAATTACAATAGATTTAGAATCATATCCCGTATAATCTACTTTAAGTACTACTTTTTTTGTAGGAATGGACAAAGCATAAGAACCATCATATTCTGTAACTGTTCCTATATCTGTTCCTTCTACACTAATATTTGCACCAATGAGACCTTCTCGCTTATTAGATACGAAACCTGAGACGATTCTAGTTTTTCCATCATCTTCTGCAACAACAGGTTTTGCGGCTTTAGTTTTTGGACGAATAAATGTTTCCGAAGGAGTGGAAATTATTTCAATGGGTTTTAAGAATATGTCTTTCTTAATATTTTTGTTTCCCTTATCTATAGTTATGATTTCATCTTCATACTCTCCAAGAGAAATTTTGATTTTGACTTTTTCTTCGGGAATGATTAATTCGAAAAAGCCATCAAAATCGGTTGTGATGCTTTTTTCAGAGCCTTCTATCTTGACAAGAGCTTCAACCAAAGGCTCTTTGTCCACCCCATCCAAAACGTAACCGGTGATGGAGCGGGATGCGGACAATTGGGTTTGCCATAAAAAAGCAAATAAACAAAGGGAGTGTAATCTATATTTCATCATACAATGTTTTAAATAAAGGATTTCTATCATTAGAACTGTCTAAACACTTAATATGATGCATGAAAAAGCAAAAGAGTTGTTTTAATCATCTTTTATTTTAATTACTAATAATGAGATGGATGCCAATAGATACATTGTCGGGGTAAAAGCTTAGGGATACTTGTTGATCTATATCATCCTCTTCACTTACCAAAGCATAGGGAAGTAAATTCCAATGGAAATTGAACAATAATTTATTCGTAACTCTCACATCAAAACCAGGGCAAAAAGCGAAATCAAATAGAAAAAGCTTTGATCCATTATTTAGATTATTGGGAGAAAGATGCCCCGATAATATTTTCATGAGGGTGGGCTTGCCCTTTAGGAAGCTAGGTAAAAACACCCGATTTATATCGTTGTGGTGTAGACTATGTTGGTGTATCTAATTTATTTACCTTTTCAAATCTTTTCCTCCGTATTGGAAACCTTATTTGAATGTAGATAAAATTACGAAGCCATTATTTGTAATTCAGGGTGCCAACGATCCTCAAGTAAATATCCATGAATCGGATCAAATGGTGGAAAGTTTAAGGGAACAGAATTTTGATGTTCCTTATATGGTAAAATATAATGAGGGGCATGGTTTTGGTCATAAAGAAAATAGAATCGAATTATATAAAACCATGATGGGATTTTTTGCCCG
>JAHDDR010000217.1 GCA_020629255.1 Saprospiraceae bacterium
TGAAAAACGATTTCTCTAGAACTATTATTAGAGATTTTATTAGTACCATTTATTTGAAACTTAAAACGACCATAACCACTTTAAAAGACAGAGATTATCCAATACTGAATAGAAAAAAGCCGGTTCGGGTATCCGAACCGGCTAAAAGAATTTCGATGTTATGTATGAATCACATCTTTTCGATTTTAGTTGAAAATTTATTTCCTTGAGTTTGAATTTCTAAGAAATAGACACCTGCAGAAAGTGGAGACATATCCAAAGTATGAGTTTGCCATCCCTTTTCTACTTGTACATTCTGATGTAAAATTTCTTTTCCAAGAATATCAATGATGGAAATATTGAATGAAGTAGATTCTATACTTTCAAATTCAATGTTCAATTGTTCTGAAACGGGATTTGGATAAATATTCCCAATTTTTACATTCTGAACGATTTTTTCTTCTTTAGAAATATCATTACCAACATTTTTCATTTGAACGCAAGTTTCTTGGGATTCGAATGCCCCTATATCTACGGTATTTACGATTCGAGGATTACCAACAATGTCTGTTGTTCCTTGAGAAGATAGATTGTTTCCCGCATCTACCACAGGCGAACACTCATTGACCGAATAATCTGGGTTTAATAATAAATCTCCAGCGATATCAGAAAGCAGAACGTTGGTTCCGTTTCCAATAACATTGCCGCCTTGGAAATAACAATGATTGTGATTAAAATTCAATGTACCATTGTTGTAGGCTTTTACATTTTTATCAAAAGAAATATTCTGATGCGCTACAATGGTATTTTTCATATCCACATTCAATACATCATTGTAACCAATTTGGAAAGTAAACAAATATTTATTCAATGATTCACCCAATATTGTTGAATTTATGATTTCAAAGGTTTGATTCCTATTCGTAGCAATTAATCCCACAGCATTGGCATTGGTAGAGGCATTGTTGGCAATAACCGAATTTTCTATGTGTGTAAATAAAGAATTATTTACTTCTAACGCACAGCGTATATTCGATGTGTTATCAACAATTTTAGTTTTATCAATATACATCTGTGTTTCATTACTGTGATATAAGGCGCTGCCATAATCGGCTTGGTTTAATTTTATTTCACTATCCGTGATTGAAATATTAGGAGACAAGGTAGCAAAGATACCTCCACCATAAATGGCCCTATTTCTTCGTACAATCGTATTTTGTAACGTCAAGTATGCATTGTTACAATAAATACCTCCTCCTCTGGCGCGACCAAAGGTATTGGCATCATTTGCATTTCCATCTTTAATGTGTACGCCATCAATTATCACATTTTCTGACCCTATTACTTTTACTACATGATAGGAATTACCTTCATAGCCCGTTATGCCATCTATTTCTCCTGAGAGGATTGTTGTATTGCTCTTCCAATCTCGGCTTCCTCCTCCATTGGAATAACCTCCCAAGAGTGTACAATGACTGGGAATATCAAAAGATGAACCTCTTGTCGTTCCGGTTGTGGGCAAATATGTTCCTTTTGCAATTAGGATGGTCGCATTTTCACCGATCAATAACGCATCTTGTAAATCGACAAATGCATTTTGCCAACTGCTCCCATCATTTGTTCCAGTTGCTGTATGATCCACATACACAAAATTATTTTCTACCACCAAAACTTCTAAACAGTTTTCTGCCAATTCATCTAAAATTGTAATGGAAACAAAAGAACCCTGAGAATATGGCCCGAATAAATAATTGCCAGCATTCTGGTTGGATAAAATTGTCGAACCATCCGAAATAGTATATTGATTAAGTCCATTAAAAGATACTTGTACTTCAAAACTGCCATCGGGTAAATAATTGACAGCATAATTGGGTGCATCAATATCACAAACCGGAATATTATTAATGATCCAAATTTCAGACCACTGGCTATCCCCTACTACATTGGTCGCTTTTACTCTCCAAAAATAATTTATATCATATGTTAAACCAGATACAAGAGTTGTAGTATCAACAATACTATCTTGAGTGAAAATAATATTATTAAATAAGGAATCGGTCGCTATTTCTAAAGTATAATAATTATCATACCCAGCAACACTTTCCCAAACCATTTCATGAGAAAGAGACATATCAATGATAGCTCCGTTTTCTGGGAAGACCAATATGGGTGTATCAGGAACCATCGTAGGTGGCAATGCCACAGGGCATGGTAAAATCACTTTAGTCATTGTGCCATGCTCATCAAAAACGTATGCATGTACTTCAGGCGTTATGGAATCGAATTGATGATACAATGTATTGATTGTGCTTATAGGTGTATCTAAAAATCCATCTGCATTGATATCTAACGCATACAATAATTGTGTGTTTGGTGTTTCTACATCCGAAGCAGTAAAATCAAAAGAATACAATTGGTTGAGTGATCCTGCCGAAGGAGTAACGGTTACACTTAAACTTGGATTCGTGTTTTTACTTAATCCTCCTTCTATGCCTAAATCACCCAAACTCCCATCATGATCCAATCCAATGGGATTATGATGTATCACATTTAACAAAGGTGAATTTGAAGCTAAGGTATAATCTACCTGAAATTGAGGGTCCACATTATATTCATCAATAGATTGAGACAAGCCCTTCGTATCAAAAACATTTTCGATGCAATTATTAAAGCCATTATTCTTTATAATAGGATACCCTGGATTGATTTCGTTATTGTTGACAACGATTCCTCCCGATCCATATTGATCATCTACAAAATTTACGAATATATTGCGTTCCATATCAGGAGTAGGGCGATCCCCGTTATAATGCTCAAAAGAAATAGCTCTTTGTTCATGTATTTGAGTTACATCGACCCCTCCTCCATCAAAGGCACAATTTTCAACTTCAACATGTCCATCAGAAAGGACTAAAATAAATGTAGAAGCATCAGATTGATTGAAATTCTTAAAAATGGAATTATAAACAATTAGTGTATCGTTTGAAATATAGAATTCATCCAAATTATCAAATATACAATTGGACATGGTCACATGAACATCAGAGCTACCTCCATTACTAACATAATCCGCAAAGCCAATGGAGCCACTCATTTCTTGGAAATGAATTCCATCCAAAAAACAACGACTTCCTATATAGATATTGCTTTCCATTATTAAATGGGAATTATTCCCAATTATACTTACACCACTAGGAATATAGATTGTTCCTCCCAAAGAATAAGTTCCTGTTTCTAATGACACGATCGTTCCTGGAGCAAGCTGACTAAAGTCGGACGTCTGTAAAGTATCTCCTGCCGGAAAAGAAATAAATTGCATATCAGGTTCATATTCTATTTTAGTACTTACAGCCGAAGACCAATTTCCATTATCATCAGAAATTTTCACCCATATTTCTTTCATCCCCGCTGTCGGATTAGCAGATTCATCCAAATCAAAACCATGAACTTTGTTTTGGAACATTTCAGGCGTGGTATAATTTACTCCATCCCTAGAAAATTGCATTTGTGAATTGGCTCCTATTCCATACACTTCGTCTTCTCCTCCAATGTGTAAGCTAACTTTATTGCTTGCCGTATAGTATTGACCTCCATTTATACGTAAGGTTAGGTTGATTGGGCCATCATCATCTAACTCATAATTGACATTAACGACACTTATCGTATTGGGAGCAACATAAACATAAATAGGTGTAGGTGTATAATAACCAATCATCCCATCCGGAATAATTTCATACATCCCTATTTCTTGATTGCTCAATTGTAGTGGATAAGACGAACTTGAAGCCGTCCCAGTAGGGCTTATTACTTGACATGTGCCCCCCGTTATTCCGTTTATTTCCAAGGTTCCTGTTGCTGCATATTCGTAGGCTCCTCTATCAGGATAAGTTTCGTGATAGGGTAAACCAACATTCACTCCGGTATTTCTACAAGGGCTTGAGGAATTCAGTCTCCAATCATCATTATTCGGATTGACAAACGAAGGGAAAGACGTGTTATTTCCATTTATGCCATTGGGGAAATCCGACAAATAGCCACCATACAATGTATTGTTGGTGAAAATGGGTCCTCCTCCATTCGGATTACTGTATCCACTATTATTGTTATAGAAAATATTATTCCTGATTTCTATTAAGGAAGAACCCGTTTGTTCTGACAAAGCAAAACTTCCACTATTGGCAATTACATTATTGATGATCTGTCCAGAAGTCAGATACTGAAGCCTAAAAGCATCATCATTTCCATCAATGACACATCTTTGAACTATAAGGTTGTTATATGGCCCATATTGATAATCAATTTCAATGGGATCACCACCATCCACAATATGACAATCTGTTATGGTTACATTATCTCCTCCAACATGAAAGGTTCTTCTTCCTGTATTTTGAAAACCAATGGTTAGCCCTTGCACTGTAGTATTATCATTTAAAACCATTCCTGCATAACCTGAACCTGCCCATAAAATGGTCGTTTTATTAGCACCTGCCCCAACCAGATAGGTACCACTTGGCAAGGCGATGCCGACAGAATTTGTATTAATTGTATTATAGGGATCGTCATCCATTTCCAGACTTAAATCAGCAATACCCGGGCTGGCATAAATATAGGGATCCCCACTTGCGACACTTTCATCTCTTGCTGCTCTTAAAGATGTATAGGATTTTCCATTACAATAAAAAATAACACCGCCTCCTTCTTGCACAGTAATATTAGCTTGTGTGCTACATATATTATCGCTGATATCCTTTACTTCCACATAAACGGTTTTTGCTCCATAAGTGGCTGTACCTCCATAACCCGTCAAATTCCAGCCAGAAATGTAAGAGGAGTAAGGTTGCCACCAATCCCAATTTATCCCATCATTAGAAAGGCGATAATAGGCCAATTCTGATAAAGGGAAACTATTTGTCAATTGTAAATCAACACTAAAGGTTTGGGTTGTTGTTGCTCCCCCATTTATTTGAGCAGAACAAACCATTGTATTGGTATTTGGGGGCGTATAGAATTTCATGGTCGGGCTATCATCTGTATCACCATCAGCATCTATGGCCTCGACAATCCAATGATAGGTTTGGTTGGGAAGCAAGTCTCCAACGGTATAATATTCATTGCTAATGCCCGTGGCAATGGGAGGTTCATCTTTAGGATAACCTGAATTTGACAAATAAATATTATAACTGATGGGATCGTTTCCTCCTGTGGCTTGGAATTGAAGATCGATGGATGTATAAAAGGGTAAAGTGGTTTCATCGGCAGGAAGGCAATCCTCCGCAAAGACGATGGGTTCGGAATCTACGTACCAATTGTAGGAGGAAGTATAACTCCAATCACTAACCACATTCAATGCTAAGTTTTCTGATTTAACCCTGTAGTACCACGTACCATAATCGGGGGGCAAAATCCTCCAATACGGATTGCTTTGTGTAGCAATAAATACTTCTGTATATGAATTGGTAAAGGAATTATTGTCTGCATACTCTATGGTATGTTGTACGGCCAGATCGTCGGCAGAAAAATGGATTCTAAATCCTGTTTCTTTGGGATCGTCGACATATAAATTCCAAGGAGCATCCATTTCTAGAGGTGGGTCAGAAACACCGGTTCCTGCTAAAGATATATACTTTACGTTCTCCAGATTATTTCCCCATCGAAAACGTAGCTGTCCGGTTATCAAACCCACTACACTGGGATTGAATCTGATTTCAAATTCTTCGCTACCTCCGGCTGGAATGGTCATGTTTGCATCTCCATTTCCACTGATGATTGAATAATCTGACCCACTGTATATATCTGCATGTAAAGTCACCGTTTGACTGGTATTGTTTTGGACTGTCAGAAAACGGTCTTGTGCATAACCAATAATATGTACATCATCATAGGATAATGAATTTTGAGAGAAATTGAGTTCTTCATAATTGGGGTAATTGGTAGAGCAATTGGTATTGGAGCATACGTTGATGGTGATGGTCTCTCTTTTTATTTTGCCCAATTGAGTTCCCACTATTGTATATATTTTATATTCTCCTGAGCTTGTCCCATTAAATCTTATTTTATGATGGTTATCAGACATTGACTGAATATTCCCTTCACTTACCCAGTAAAAATCATATGGATTCCCATAAATATCCGTATCTCCATTATATTCTAAAATTAAATTTTCAAATTCATTTATTTCGAATGAAGTGGTTGGTAAGGTTACTGAAGGTATATTACCAGACGTA
>JAHDDR010000218.1 GCA_020629255.1 Saprospiraceae bacterium
ACGGTATCAAATACATAGGATGTGATTTGGTCGTGCGGATTTTCCAATTTATAGTAAGCATCGTAAATTTTATCCTTCAGTATAACAAACTGTACAGATACTTTCATTCTTACGAATACATCATCTTTGGTTTTGGTTTCTACCAGAACATCCAATTGTTGTATTTTCAGGCTAACTCTTCCAGATACCTGATCGATGAATGGAAGTTTGAATTGAAGCCCAGAATTACGGATGCTGTGATATCTTCCAAATCTTTCCAATACTGCGGCCGATTGCTGTTTTACAGTAAAAAATGGCCAAGCCCAAGTTAATTCCATGACTAATGAATTTTAAATGTTTTAAATATTAGATGTTGTGCCAAAAAATTGATTGTACATAAAAACTTTCTGCCCTAGCATCTATTGGTTTTTCGAAATAGTTTTACATGTGTTCCGAATACATACGCAACCTATTAAAAATAGGGCTTTTATGCCACTTTTTTAGATGAATGCTTGGATTTTTCCTATAATTCCAAGGAGAACGGATAAATTTTAATCGGTGGGATTACTTTTCTGTTTTTTCTTTTTCCGACCTCCAGAAACCCAGCCTTTAATTGTGTTGGAAATCAAATCCAAATTCATGGCTTTTGCGTCTCTTATCGCTCCCCTTGTCAGAAAAATACAGGGAATAGTAAAAATGAACACAGGTCCCCATGCAGCCATTTCTGAAGTGAGGGTTCCTCCTTCTGCTAATTTTTTAAATACGGTCACCAGTGCCACAAATGCAACAAAGAACGTCGTACCAAATAAAACAGGCACACCAAAACCTCCTTTACGAACGATGGCTCCCAATGGTGCTCCGATAAATAGGAATACCATACAAGCCATCGCCAAACTGAACTTGAGGTGTATTTGATAGAGGTATTTTCCTTTTCTTTTGTTCATGGCTCTTAGGCGATTGCCATAATCATTGAAACGGGAATCAATACTACTGATATTAGAAATAGCATAAGATACCATTTGCTTGTAATGTGCATCTTTGAAAACATGCTGGAAGGCATTGGGTTCACCTTTGAAGTTTTCATCATTATAATACAGAGAACCTTCTGTTTTAAAAGCTGTGGAGGGTTTAGATGGTGGTGGTTTGTAATTGTTTTTTTTACTTTTATTATTGGGTTTTTTGGGTTTGGGTGTTGTGTTAGGTTTTCCGGGAGGAACCAGATTGGATGGTAATTCTTTATTACTCTTCATCATCCCCCTTGCTCCTTTGGGGTTAGTAATATCTGTTTTCTTCTTGTAGGAACTTGCATCAAGCAATCGACTTCCTGCTTCTGACAAAGGCACATAGGTTGAGGAGCTGTCACTATTTGTTTTGACAAAATAAAAAGAGAGCAGGGTTAGGTCTGTTACATTCTCTCTCCGTTTACCCATTTGATATTTCATGGTATCGAGTTGCCATAACAGTTGCCTACAACTCAACATCCGATCATCTTCCTTAAAGATTTCTTCGTTTACTTCTTTCATATCAAACTCTTTCAAGTCTAGATATTTTTCCAATTCTCCGAATTCCAATCTTAGATAAGGGTATTTCCGAGGGTCTGTCTTTTTCCAGCCTTTTTCTTCTTCCAGTTCTTGATATTGCCTTCCGTTCTTCAAATCCATAATCAGGAATCGTTCATCCGATTCCATATCCATCCTACCCTCTTCTGCATAAATTATTTTGGTACGGTTTCTATGTTGGGCAGAATGATCATACATCATGATGTCTTCTAAATCTCCATTTTCATGCTTTTTATTAATACGGATGGAGAAGTTTCGGAAATCATCATTGAAGACACCTTGTTCCAAACTCAAGGATAATTTTTTGGTCTTGAAATTATATAGACGGGTCTTGAATTTCAGATTGGCAACCGGTACAACATTATTATTAATGAAGAATGAAGCGGTAGAAATTAGAATACCGATGCCGATGAGTGGGTACATGATCCGCCAAAGAGAAATTCCGGCAGATTTCATGGCGGTCAGTTCATATCGTTCCGCCAAATTGCCCATCAGCATGATGCTTGCTAATAAAATAGCCGCGGGCAGGGACATGGGAACCAGGCTCAAAGACAGATAAAAGATAAATTCAAGGATCATAGCAATGCCTGCTCCCTTTCCGATAATATCATCAATGAATTTCCACATGGTTTGCATCGTGAAGACGAACATCACGATACCGAATGCCATAAAGAAGGGCGGCAAAAACATTTTGATGAGTAAGCTATCTAACTTCTTCATTGGTGATATAACGAGAATATCGGTTTAATGTATGTGCAAAGCTACACTTTAGCATCCGATTTTCTGAGCAAGCGGTAATAAGTTTCGATTTGTGAACGGATGGGCATGTCATCACCTGTGTTGTGATAGGCGTTACTACGGGTCTTGTCGAGTACCCGAGCCTTTACATTGTCTGTTAGTTGTAGTTCTAAAAAATTCTTGATTTCTGCTTTTATATTTTTATCATAAATAGGAAAAGCTGTTTCTATGCGATAACTGAGATTCCTCCTCATAAAGTCGGCAGACGAAAGATAAATTTCATCTTTGCCATTATTGGAAAACCAAAAAATCCTGGCATGTTCTAGAAAACGATCCACAATACTAATCGCTCTAATATTTTCACTGAAGCCTTTGACTTGCGGAATCAAACAACAAATTCCTCTGATGATTAAATCGATTTTCACTCCGGCATTACTTGCTTCATATAATTTTTCAATGATTTCCTTATCTTCAAGGCTATTCATTTTTAGAACCATTCTTGACGGTTTTCCTGTTTTGGCTATCTTTATTTCTCGATCAATTTTTGCAACTAAGGAAGACCTCAAATTAAATTGCCCGACCAACAAATGTTTAAATTCTGTTTGGGGCAGTTTAACTGTTTCTAAAAAATTAAAAATGCGGGCTACTTCGGAAGTTAATCTGATATCTGAGGTAAACAAGCCCATATCTCCATAAACCCGAGCTGTTCCTTCATGGAAATTCCCTGTTCCCAAATAGGCAAACATTTCACCTTCACCATTATTTTCTCGACGTACCAATGCTAATTTAGAATGGACTTTCAGTCCGGGAAAACTGTAAAACACCTGTACTCCGGCACTTTCCAATTTTTCGCCCCAACGCAAATTGGCTTCTTCATCGAATCGAGCCTTCACTTCTACAAAAACCATTACTTGTTTACCTGATTGTACCGCCTTCATCAGGGCATTCATGATTTTGGATTTCCTTGCGACCCGGTACTGCACAATTTTAATATGCGTTACATTAGGATCCTTGGCTGCTTCTTCAAAAAACCGAACAACAGAGGCATAAGATTGGTATGGTATATGTATAAAGCGTTCCTTTTTCCGGACAGACGCAAAAAAATCATCCGTATCCTCTAAGTCCGTATAAGAAATGGGAGGTAAAGGTTTATTTTTCAAATGATCTTTTCCAAACGATGGGAATTTAAAAAAATCAAAATTATTATGATACCGACCTTCCTTGAGCAAATCGGCATTATCAAGCTCAAAGGTTTGGGTTACATAACCCAAAAGCTCCTTATGCATATCCCTATCATATACAAAGCGTGAGGGAGGCCCCACATTCCGTTTATTCAGACTTTTTTTGATTTTTGCTACTAAATCCCCTTGGAATTCATCATCAATATAAAGTTCCGCATCTCGGGTGAGTTTGATGGAATAGGTATCTAAAATATTATACCCCGGAAACAACATAGATACATTATGCCTTACAATATCATCCAAAATAATAATATCATGTGTTCCTTCTAGAGATGGTATTTCAACAAAACGAGGAAAATAATCAGAAGGGACTTTTACAATAGCGTAATCATTGGAGCTATTGGGTTTTGCTTTTTTTTGCAATAAGATAGCAAGGTACAATTCTGCATTATTCAAAAAGGGTCGCACCATTCCGTTGACCAAAAGCACAGGTTGTACAAAAGGCAATAAATGATCATTAAAATATTCTTCTACAAAATGTTGTTGTTCTTCGTTTAGATCCAATCTTCTCAAAATTCTTATTCCGTTTCTTTTCAAATCGGGAATAATTTGTTCTTCGAAAATTTCACTGAATTTTTCTTGTTGCTTATTTACAATCCGTAAAATACCTTTGATAATTTCTTTAGGTGAAAACTCCAATTTTTTTTGCGTTTTCTTTCCGACTCTCATTAAGTTTCTCTGGTGAGCGACACGCACCCTAAAAAACTCATCCAAATTGGAAGAATAAATGGCTAGGAATTTTATCCGTTCGAAAAGGGGAACGGAAGGATCTTCTGCTTCTTGCAACACTCGTCGATTAAAAGACAACCAACTGATGTCTCTATGGATATAAGGAATTTTCTTGTCTTCTGCCATGCAAAGAATTATGTGAAATACTGCTTCGGATAATGCATTTCTACAAATTTAACTTCTTTGGGCTGAAATTGCTTCCAAGAACCAATATTTCCTTGAATTTTTACAATCCCGCAGGTAGGAACATTGGGTAAATATTCTCCATAGAATATATTAGCAAGGTGAGTCGTGGTAGGATTATGGCCAAAAAAGCACAACGTGTTTTTAGTTTCATCCATTTCTTGGATCCTACCTAGGATATAATCTTCATTTCCCAAATAAAGATCCGAATCGGTTTCGATGCTTTCAATGGCAATGCCCAGTTCTTCTGCAAAAAACTTGGCTGTAGTATAGGCTCTAACAGCCGGACTTGACAAAATGAGATCCGGCTGTAGTTCCTTGGCTTTGAATAGTTTCGCCATAAACGGAGCATCTCTAAATCCTCGTTTATTCAAAGGCCTTTCCGAATCTCTTAGGGACATATCTTCCCAACTAGACTTGGCATGTCTGATGAAGTACACGGTTTTCATTCGAATAGGTTTTTAACTGGTTTCCCTTATCTGTGACAAGCATACTTAATAGCATGTTTGTTCTTGGTAATCAAGAGATAACCTATAATATCAAATATAATTGAATATAAGGATTGTTAGTAAATTGAAGAATATTTTCAAACAAATTACTAAAATAACCCGGTAGGTTTGGATGGAAATAACAATCGTCGTACATTTGCAGTCGGCGGAGTCATACGACTAGCTCCCCATGAATCCCCCAGGTGCGAAAGCAAGCAAGGGTAGTGGGTTGTAGCAG
The DNA here is from genome assembly GCA_020629255.1 of Saprospiraceae bacterium. Taxonomy (GTDB): domain Bacteria; phylum Bacteroidota; class Bacteroidia; order Chitinophagales; family Saprospiraceae; genus JAHDCE01. Next base: position 5,156 of record JAHDDR010000218.1, read on the forward strand.
TGCGATATGATTTCCGCTTTTTTATTGGGTTCCATTCAAATAATCTCCCCATTTCAGATTTTCTTCTTCAATTTCCAATAGGCTAGCGTTAAAAAATAGAAAAGGTTCCTTTACTTTTTCTTTTGCATTAAAATGGGTAGCAACAAAAATTTCTGATACTCCTATTTTTTTTAATTCGCGGATGGCTCCTTCTATTTGCCCCATTGTCGTAGCCACATCGGCAATTATCCTATAATCGAATTTTTCTTTTTCAAACCGTTCCAAATTATTATCATGATAAAAAGGCAAGGTATAAACCGTTGTGAATTGATTATTCAGACATAAATGGATATCGGTTCCGTATGCTTCATTATGCTCTTTGTCGGGTCGACCAAAAAACAAATAAGCCGCATTTCCTTTTTCCAATTGAACAAATGGAGCATGAGTTACTTCTTGAGGCATTTCAATATCCACAATAAGATTCCCCATCATTTCCTGATAAGGATCACAACATTCTTTCGAACACCTAAAAGCATTAAAAATATTGCCATCCTGTAAATCTGCCAATTCGATTTCATTTTCGTTTTTAGCATCATAGAAATATCCCCCCAAGCCTTTCTCGGTATCAATATATATTTTCTTTTTTTTCCTTAGCACCCTACCCTTTCCCGAATTCCAAAAGGAAAAATGATTGAGTTGGCAAATCGTATCCTCAACAATATCTAAGGTAATATATCTATCGGTGGTAGGGTGAAGAGGAACATGCCAATGCCCGTTGATATCCACATCCTTTCCACACGAAAAAAGAAGAATAAAACAAAAGAGCATCCAAGGAGTAAGGCTCCGACACATTTGACTATCTTTGCAGCATAAATTCATTACATGATCAAATTGATAATCAAGATATGAAATTCTTTATTGATACAGCAAACATCGACCAGATTAAAGA
>JAHDDR010000024.1 GCA_020629255.1 Saprospiraceae bacterium
ATTCTCAATACCAATATCTATTTTCTTTTGGATTATATATTCTTTTTCTTTTTTGATTTGAGAAATCTATAACCCAAAAGAAGAAAATATCTCTTAGTATTTGAATTTAAAGTGGTAATATTTGACATTCCATTGCCTTTTTGATATCTCATTTCCAATGAAAAGTTCCCAAATTTAGCACCCACTCCAGTTATTAAACTCTGCTCATATTTTCGTGTAAAAGGGACGCCAATTCCCCTTCTATTGACAAAAGAAGAATAAATAGTAATGGTCGATTCATATTCGTTTCTCCATTCCTTTAGGGAGATTCCATTTGCTACACCTATGTTTGCAAAAATTTCTAAATTATCATTTATTGGATAGCTATACCGAAATAAAGTATTTAAGTTAAGATACGCATAGCCTATTTTAAAATTAATTAAAGTGTTATAACTAGGTGAAGTGGTTTCTTCATAGTCACCTTCAGTGTTATAATTGGTGAATAAGAGTTCATTGTTAATGGATAATTTTCCGAAGTTTCTTGGAAAATGTAAATCAAAGAAAATACCTGCTGTAAAATCTATAGATGGAGAGAATTTTGTTCCTGCAATTTGTCTCTGTGAGGAATTCGATGTTCTAAAATCTAATTGGGTCAAAGTAACTCCAGCTAATGCTCCAAAGTCATAGGATACCTTTTCTTTTTTTCTTTCAAATTCAGCCGAATTAGAAGAAGAGGTACATTTGTTATAAAATTTAAATAAGGATATTAAACTTCTCCTAGTATAGCTGGTATTTCTTAATTTGGTATGAATCTCTGAGCAATCCTTCATATGAATATTTAATTGACCTAAGAATTGATTCTTGTCAGCAGCAACCCGAGTGTCTCTAGATACGGTTTCTTGAAGTTTAAGATATCTTTTATGGATCAACAATTCAAAACCAAATTCTGAATCTTCATTATTAATGTAATAATTGGGTTTGCTTAATTTAGGGTTATACAAATAAAGATTTTTTTTCCCTTTGATTAATGTCTGTAAAAAAATAGTATCCGTTTTTATGTTGGGTTTGGAATGATAGTCTAGTTTACTTAGATCGGAGGAACTAAATTCAATGTTTATCACTGCTCCTACATATATTTCATTTTCCGTTCTAAATTCTTGTATTTCTAGAGGGGTATATTTTGTCGATTCTCCATTTTCAGTACTTCTGAAATGAATTTTATCTGGGTTTATTTCCCAATTACGATAATCTATAAACCCTTTTAAAGTTGCTCCTTCTTTTGTGATTATAGTTCCAGGTATGTAATTCTCTTGAGCAAATAAACCGGTTGAAATAATTAAAAGAATTAGAAACGTCGTTAATTTGTGGAAATTCATCATTTTGATTGATATTTTAGTTATATATAAAATTTAATGCTTTTATTACTTGTGCCTAAGATAGAAAGAATTGGTTCAGACCGAGCTGCCCTTCTCTAAAATTCTTCACTAATCCGCACAATTCTATCCTGCTCGTTTCTGCGAATACTTTTTGCATAATGCCCCATCTTTAGATTTTGGCTCATTTGACTTTTTATGAAATTTTATCGTCTGGGCGTCTATAAATGTAGATGAAATTTTACAAACATTAAAGTTAAATAATTGCTGCATTTTTCCATAACTGAATATATAAACGGTCAGAATGAGTTACTAAACAGCAAATTTAATCAACGATCCTAAACGTCGTTCTTCTATTAATTTGATGTTCATCATCGGTACAGCTATTGCAGTTACAAGAGATGGCTGGCGAAGATTCTCCATACCCCGTTGCCGTAAGGCGGCTAGGATCCACACCTAAAGTCGCCAGATAATCGACGGCAGATTGTGCCCGTTTCTGAGACAAGTTTTGATTATAGGCTTCTTTACCCCGGCAATCGGTATGCGAGCCCAAATTGATTTTAATATTCGGATTTTGTAGAAGGATATTCGCCAATTTATTTAGAGTAGGTTTGGCATCTTCCCGGATATCCCATTTGTCAAAATCATAATAAATATTATCGAGTTTGATTTCTACATTTCTGAAAATCTTATCTAAAAGAATATCCAAACGATATACTTCTTTTTCTTCACGGTTCGAAGTGTTGAAAATAGCAGTTTTATTAAAATAATCACTAGAAGAAGCAAAGAAACGGTAATCCAATCCCTTTTCTATTTTGAAACGATACATGCCTGTATTATCTGTTGTTTCCCTATTCTGTCCTAAAGGAGAATTGATTTGAAGTCCGGCATTCGGAATGGCCATTTTTCCGGTAACGGCACTTTTCGGATCATTCGGATTGGCATGTGTTTTACCATAGACATACACTTCCAGAAAAATAACTTTGGGTGGTTCGGGGTCTGGAATAGGTTCCGGGATAACCACATCGGGAGTGTCAATCTCAGGTTCGGGAATCACTTCGGGTTCGATTTCTTTCAGGCTATAAGCATAAATATCATCGCCCCCTTCACCTCCGTTTCTAGCAGAAGAAAAATATCCTCTTTCTGATTTTTCATCCCCTTCTGTTTTTTCAACGACTAAGAAACCAAAATCATCCTCACCAGAATTGATGGGGGCTTTCAGGTTGACCGGGTCAGTCCATTTATTGGGCGTTTCTTCTGTACTTTTATAGATGTCCAGTCCACCCATGCCTCCCCGCCCCTCGGAAGCGAAGTAAAAGGTTGAATCATCGAAAGAAGGAAACATATCATCTTTATCGGTATTAATCGTACCCGAAAGAATTTGAGGATCATTCCAAAGTCCATTGGAATATTTGACCCGATAAATATCGAAACCGCCCCAACCTTCTGGTTCGTCAGAAGTGAAATAAAGGTATGTGCCTTCACTATCCCAAGTAGGATGTGCATAATTCACACCATCCAAAACAAAAGGTAGGATTTGAGGGAGCGACCACTTTTCTCCATCATAATCCGATGTCATCAATTTACAATAATCATCATCATCCCCACTCGTACCGCAACGAGAGAAAATCATCGAAGTAAAATCTTTATTGAATGCCAATGTCCCCTCATTATATTCCGTATTAATTGGATAGGGGAAAACTTCTGTTGAGGAAGTTTCTGTATTGATGATGAAAAGATCCGAAAAATCATTGCCCGTCCACTGGTAGGTAACATTCCCTGTGCTGACGGGTCTATCGGAAGAAATAACTATGCTGTTATCTTTATAGCGTGTTGGAGAATAATCGGCATTGCTCGAATTGAACGTTGTTTTTTCTACTCGGTATGGATTTTTATCTTCCTCCTTTTTCCAAACCATCGCTTCCTGACAAGCCCTCATTTCTTTTCTCATTTCATAGGCATCATCGACTACACCTGCTAAATCCGAGAAATAGGTGGCTGCTTCCTCATACATTTCGGCTCTTTTCAGCGAATAAGCATATTTGACGGTAGCTGCGGTCGAACCATTGTCCGAAGCAGACTTATACCATTCCATCGCTTTGTCATTTCGATTCATTTTGGCGTAGGATTCTGCAGCGAGGTAGGCAATTTTGGCTTTTTCAGAACTTTCTTTTGTTCTTTTATATTCTTTTTCGAGCATGGGAGCCGCTTCAGAATACCTTTTGAGATCGTAAGCCATTTTACCATCAGTCACTTTGAGGGTATAATTGCAAGAAAAAAGGATAAGGGAACAGGAAATAGACAATAGAATTAAGTAGATTGATGTCTTCATGTACAATGATAAATGATATAATTTCTAAATAAGAAACGTCTTTTTAGTAGTTGTGTTGCCAAATGTACCAATAAAAAAAGTCCGTACCAACTGTACGGACTTTCATAAACCAACCTTACAAATTGTAAACCAAAATTATTTATACAATGCCATTTAAAGCATTGGATTTTGAATCCTTTGCCTTTGAAACGAAAAGAGGAGAAATTGTGCTGCCTCTTATGTATAATTTTTTTCGTCGAAAGCTCCTTTTAGTATCCATCTAATATTGATGATGAATAAGATGACGACTATAATGAGCCATATATACATCCAAACCGAACTGGGAATAACATGGAATAACTCTGCATATTGCTTCAAATCGGAAGTAGGACCCACATTGAAATCTTCAATAATATGGATGATGCTTGCCAATCCTAAAAACATGATAATATCGCCCGACCAATCCGTTATCCAAGCCAAAGCTATGAAGGCAACGGCAAAAATAAGGAGCAGACCGGTGGTAAACATAGTGTTGTACCAAAAAAGTCCGGAAAATATCATGGATATACTTAATAGTATCATGGCGAAGCGGGCTAGGCTCGGTGCTTTTGCCCCAGTATAAAATAGGATGTTGCCTAAGATAGCACTACCGATATAGCCTCCCATCAAGATGATGGCTCTATTACCGCCTCTTGTCCAGCAGAGTCCGCTACCATCACTATTGATTTGAAGGGATGCCACCTCTCCTCCTGTAATTAATGCACCAAGGGCATGCCCGAATTCATGAAGAAAAGTGACGAGTAAATTGATGGGGTAGAGGATCATCCTTCCATTGGGGATGAGGTATTTGATGCAGAGGTAAAATATCAATACTAAAGCTAATCGAAGCAGTAAATTATTATTTTTATTCATGTTAATGATGTTTGAAGATCAATATGCCTCATTCTGCTTTGAAATGGAAGATTTTCCGATGGAAAATAACAAATTATCTGCGAAAAGGAACGATGGCTAGAGCGGCTCTTTTTATTTCATCATAAAATAGAATAAAATATGGAGGTGACCACAGAAACAATAATAGCTAAAATGATAGCGGTAATAAAACTACTCACCTCAAATTTCTTTAATAATTTGCTTGCTACCCAAATGATCAGGGCATCCATGATGAATTGAAAGAATCCGAAGGTCAACCAATTGAGGGTTTTATCAGGAGTGATGAATTCTATGAATTCCCCTAATGTACAAGTCAAGACAGAAATGGCAATGGTGACGATAATTGCTTGTCCAAAAGAATCTACTCTGACTCCTTTTAGAAAATAAGCCCCTACCATAAATGCTACTGCACCCACTACTGTACTAATGATTAAACTTCCCATTACAATGAATTTTTTATAAAATGATTTGTATTAAATGAAATAATCAGGCATGAGTTCTTTTCCAGGAGAATAAGCATACTTTTCCAAATCCTTTTCGGTCAGGCCTTCCTCAAAGAGAACTTCATCATCAATAAAAAAGTTGCCTGTGCATTGGCTGCTGTCCTGCTTTAAAATATGAAAAGCGGCGTCTGCCATGATATCTGGTTTTCTAGACATGTCCATTAACACTTCTCCAACAACATTTTTAATCGCAGCGGTGGCGATAGTCGTTCTGGGCCACAAAGCATTAAAGGCAATTTTATCTTTTCTGAATTCTTCATGCATTCCCAAAATACACATGCTCATTCCATATTTTGCCATGGTATAAGCCACATGGTTCTGGAACCATTTGACTTCCATGTTCAGAGGAGGAGAAAGATTCAAAACGTGTGGGTTATTCCCTTTTTTGAGAAAGGGAATACATAATTTAGTCGTTAGGAAGGTTCCTCTCGTATTAATGGAATGCATCAAATCATAGCGTTTCATAGATACTTCTTCTGTTCCGCTTAAATTGATGGCACTAGCATTGTTAACCAAAATATCTATTCCGCCAAAGGTATCAATGGTCTTGTCTATGGCTGCTTGGATCAAGGATTCATTCCGGATATCCACAACGACTGGCAAGGCCTTTCCTCCGGCAGCTTCCATTTCTTGCGCTGCTGTATAGATGGTGCCCGGAAGATTGGGGTGGGGTTCTGCTGTTTTGGCAGCGATAACGATGTTGGCTCCTTCTTGTGCCAATCTCAATCCGATGGCTTTTCCGATGCCTCGGCTAGCTCCTGTAATGAAAACCGTTTTTCCTTTGAAACTCATTTCTTAATCATGATTAAATTATGAATAAAATCGCTTTTAAAACATTAAGTTTGTTTTATATATTAAAAAAATATATATTTGTGTTGTAACCTAACGAAATGTTTTATGATGTGTGCAAAGTTACAATTCTTAGACTGTTTTGATGCTTTTAATGCTGAAGTAAAAATTTTACAATCCTTGGATAATTTGATTTGGGAGGAACAAATCGAAGCAAGGGAAACATTGTCGGGTCAAAAATTATTGGGTAATATGACCTTGAATTTTCATCAAAAACTATTGGAAATTTCTTTTGAAATCATGTTGCAAAAACTCAAGTACGATACCTATCGGCAAACATTTAAAAGAATGAGACCCTTACCCGAAAGCTTGCTTCATGAGCTTACAGAGCTTTCCGACATAACGCAGAAACTTTTAGAGAAATATAGGATTTTGAAAAATAGTTGGATTCAATTCAAAACCGGCATGAATCACTCCACATATAATACCAGCCCTTTGAGGTAAGAACCTTCTGGGTGAAAAAGACTGACCGGGTGATCGAAAGGTTGGCTGAGACGATGAATGATGCTGGCTTTTCTTCCTGCTTCCAAAGCAGCAGCAACAATAGTATTTTGGAAAAGCACACTATCAACAACTTGAGAACAAGAAAATGTAAACATTAAACCACCGGGGTTTACAGCCTTGAACGCTAGGGCGTTCAAGCGCTTATATCCTTGCACTGCATTATGCCTTTTTTTAAGGTTTTTTGCAAAGGCAGGTGGATCGACAATAACGATGTCATACGTTTGTTCGTTGGTTTTGAAAAATTGCATGACGTCCTGTGCATGTGCTTGGTGTTCTCCTTCGAAAGGGTGGTTCAGTTCTTCATTTTTATTCGTCCAATCTATGGCCTTTTGAGAGACATCGATTGAATGGACTTCCTTGGCTTTATTACCCAAGGCATAGATAGAAAAACCGCCGGAGTAGCAAAAAGTATTCAGGATGGTTTTCCCTTGGGCATAAGAACCCAAAAGCTTTCGATTATCTCTCTGATCCAAGAAAAAACCCGTTTTTTGCCCAGCTACCCAATTTACGTAAAAAGTGTGACCATTTTCCAATACCTCGATTCTATCACTAGGGAAAGGTGCTCCGATATAATCGTTCTCGATGGTTTTAGCGTAATATTGGGGTAATACTTCTTTGCTTTTATCATATATGAATTCGATGGGACTCCCTGAAATATTCAATATGGCATCAGCGATTTTTTTTTTGTCCAAATGCATACCGATAGAATGGCATTGTATAATGGCAATCTTATGATAAATATCTATGATAAGTCCAGGGAGCCCGTCTCCTTCGGCATGCACCAAGCGAAAACAGTTGGTTTTATGAAGTTCGAAATTTGTGATTTTTCTTTTATCCCATGCTTTTTGGATTTTACCATTCCAGAATTGTTGATCAATAATCTGCTCACAAAAAGCAATGATTCTTACCACAATACTCCCCTTGTTATAATGGCCAGTGGCTATGATATTATCATTAGCATCTTTGACGGTTACTATTTCACCATCTGAAGGATTACCTAATGTCTTGTAAACAGCTCCGGAGAAAATCCAGGGGTGGAATCTTTTTACAGGAGTTTCTTTGCCTTTTCTAAGAATAATGGTAGGATTTTCCTTCATAATGATAGTAATTGAATGTATTTTGTTAATATCCGATAAAATTAGAAAATGTGACAAGATATTTGCATAATATTTGCATGTATTTTATTACATTTACAGAAGACCGAATCTCCTTAAAAGGCCAAACAAATATTTAATAACACATTGCCCACACAATATGGTACTTTCCTTGCCAACTCATTATTTTGAGACCCGCATTAGCGAGTTGAAGGATTCTGTGGGTATAGCTCAGAAAAGAAAGGATCATTCGAAAGCTGCGATTATTTGTTATGAATTAGGCCATATTTTTCTCCAACAAGGCGAATTCGAAAAATCAGAAAGTAAATTTACGAAAGCCATTTACCATGCAGAAATTTTAAGAGACAAAGCTTTCCAAATTAAAGTGAAATCTAAATTGTCCCTTTTAGAATTATATCGTGGCTTTGTTCAACTTTCTATTGAAAAATGTTTTGAAATCCTTGCCTTTAATTCTGATGAATATAGTTTCGAAGCTTATAATTATTTGTCTTGGATATATTTGCACCAAGGGGAAGAATTAAAGGCGATGAACTATGTAGCTAAAGCTGATGTGGTCTTTGATGAGGATGAGATTCCCTTTGAACAAAAATGTTTATTACATATCTCAAAAGGTTTGATGAACCAACATCGGGAATGGTACAAATCTGCACTCCAAGATAATAATGTCGTTTATTTGGCATCCCGCCAATCCAAGATGCCCTATTACGAAGTAGTATCTCTATTTGAAGCCGCTAAAGTTTGGAAAGAAAACAAGGTTTATAAAGAAACCCTCCGCTTGATTAAGGATGCCAAAGACACGGCAAAAACGTTTGGTTTTAAATTCTTTTTGGTAAAATGTATGCTTTTGGAGGTAGAATCGTTGAGAGCCTTGGGGAAAAAAGAAGAAGCTTTAACACTTATCCAGGAGATTAGGGATATAGCTCAAGAAAAAAAATATCATCTCGAAATGCTCCGGGTTCTCGAAATAGAAAAAGAACTCAGGCACGAACTCCATCAAGTAGGTTTGATTCCTATTATTGATGTCGAAATAACGGATATCAAGCAAAAAATAAATCAATTAAGTGCAGAGAAAATAAAAGAATTATTAAAGGTAAAAGAAAAAGAACTTAAATTCTCCTTACAAAAAAATAGGGCATTATTACAGCAATTGGAAGATCTCGGTTCTTTGAAAAAAATATTCTCCCACGACCTGAAAGAACCATTAAGGAATATAGGCGGGTATACCGGAAAATTGGAAAAGGAAACCTCTCAGAAATTAAACAAAAAAGAATCCGAATATTTTGAGGTAATAAAGAATGCAACCGTTAGGATGGATGAATCCCTGAGTGCTTTGTTGAATTATTTGTCGGTAGGTTCTGACCAGTTGGATTATTCCAAAGCAACCATGAACCAAATTATAAACAAGGCTATGGACAGCCTTCATTTGGAAGAGGATTTGGATAAGCTACAAATTGATTACAGCCAATGCGATGGAATGGAAATTGAATGTGATTCCGATAATTTTTATCTCATTTTCAAAGAACTGATTTCCAATTCCATCAAATTTGCAAAAATTGGAATAGCACCTGAAATATCAATTATTGCCCAAGAAGAACCGGAGCAATATGTTTTCCAATATATGGATAATGGTATTGGAGTAGAACCCGAATACAGCCGCCGCATTTTCGAATTGTTCCGAAGGCTGGATCGTTCCTATGAAGGTTATGGTGTGGGCTTATCCATCTGCAAGAAAATTATCCAGCAACATGGGGGGACGATACAAATGTTATCGCAAGAAGGTAAAGGAGCAACCTTCGAATTTACCATCAATAAGGTTTGATTCCTTATCCCTTATCCTTTAATTGATAAATCCGTTCTATAATTTCGGTGACTTTCATTCCTTCCAACGCATTTGTGGTGATGGATTTCCTCCCTTTCAAAACATCCACAACATTATTATAAATATGAATGTGATTGGCTGCTGAACCCTTGTAGGGACCATAATCATTTGGAGGATTGGTGAGAGCGAGTTCGGGCATTTCATAATTTTCAATATGACAATACTCTACCTGATCCATATATTGTCCTCCTATTTTGACCGATCCCTTTTCTCCTATAACCAACATACTGGATTCCATATTCTTACCCCAGACAGAAGTTGAATATTGTATGCAGCCCATACCCCCTTTTACAAAATCGAAATGAACGATGCCGGAATCCTCAAATTCGGTATTTTCTTGGTGATTGAAATTTTGGAAACGAGCCTTGATATTTTCAATGTCTCCAAAAATCCAATACATGATATCTATGAAATGGGAAAATTGGGTAAAGAGGACACCACCATCCAATGCAAGGGTTCCCTTCCAGGGGCTTTGTGCATAATAATGATCATCTCGATTCCAATAACAATTAATTTGGACCATTCTTATTTGTCCCAAACGATTATTATGAACCATTTCTTTCAACCATTCGGAAGGAGGAGAGTAGCGGTTTTGCATCACAATGAATATATGCTTCGATGCATTCAGCCCCTTAAAAATAACTGCTTCGCATTCCCGTTTGTTCAACCCCATTGGTTTTTCGATAACGACATGTTTATCTGAATCTATCGACAACATTGCTTGTTCTGCATGGTAACCATTGGGAGTACAGATAGAAATGACATCCATTTCTAAAGAAGAGGAGAGCATTTTATCCAAGGAAGAAAAATAAGGTATATCGGGTAGGTCTAAGTCCATCTCTTCGAAAGGGAGAATATCACAAAGAGCAACCAACTCGCACTCTGGGTGATGTTGGATTAGTGTAGCATGTCGTTTCCCTATTCTTCCACATCCTACAACTGCAAATTTTATTTTCTGTTCCAAATATTTTATTTTTTCCGAAGGCAAATGTAGAAGAAAACAGACAAAAAAATCCCCATCAATTCATAAGAATGATGGGGAAGGAAAAAATATTAATAACTATTTCATAATCTTGACCTCAACCCTTCTGTTGGCGGCTCTTTCTAGGTCAGTTTTTGCTTGTGGGTACAACATCTCCGAATTTCCATAACCATGGAAATCCACTCGATCTTTACGAATGCCTTTTCCGATTAAATAATCATAAACGGCTTTGGCTCTATCAATAGAAATTTGCAGCTGTCGTTGGCTGATGTCGTCTGGACGAGTATGAGGTACATTGATATGACCCCCAATCTCGACCCTTACATTTTTATTTTTTTCAAGAGAGCGATACAATCGTTCCAATTCTGGGTAGGATTCTCCTAGAATGGTTGCATTTCCAGATTGGAAATACAAGTTGTTCAAGGTGAGTTTGTTTCCGACTTTTATCGGTTTCAGTTTTACAGTTTGGGCAGTGGTCGTTGAATTGATTTTTTCTGATGAATGGAAAAAGCCATTCACATAGAAATCGGTGTTCTCATTAAAAGAATGAACTGGAATTTCAATTTCACCATTGGCATTGGGTGTAAAAGATTGTGTTTTTCCACCTATTATGACTTCCACATCCCTATCTAAGGGTGTGCCATTTTCTTCATTTACTAATTTTAATTTATAAGTCTGCTTTTCTCCTATTCCCATTGCTGCCATTTCATTTTGTTGTGAAATGATAGTTGTTGAAGAAGAATTCATATTCTGTTGTGTAGGTATGGTACTTACATTACTTGTTGTCGTTTCTTCTTTGATGGAAGGGTTTTGTTCCTTGGAAGTAGATACCGAAACCGTTTCCGTTCTTGTAGAATGGCTCGGACGCAATGGTTTTTCTTCTGTTGTTTTTACTTCAACTGTTTTCTCTTCCGGACTGAATGTGTCGGCAATCAAATCAACTTTTTGCTCGTTTTGGGTAGTTACCGTTGAGTTGGTAGACGTAGTCGTATTAGAAGAAGTGACAATGTTTGTTTCTTCGGGGCTGAACGTATCCGAAACCGTTGTATATGTTTCTACATGGTTCAATTGGGCAGCCATCTTTTCTTCCTGTATGGCTTGGTAAATATCATCAACATTGATTTCTACGTATTCGACATTTTCATACGCTTTCAGCCTTTCATCATCACTCAATGGAGTGGGCGTTGGAGCAGTAGTTCGGTGTGTCGTTACAATATGGGTGTCTTCTTGTCGAACATGTGTAGAAGGAGTTACGGAAGTAGAATTCGTTGTATGATGATGTGATGGAGTAGACGTTATATTCGTATTGTTGTGAATAATAGAATTTGAATGCTCGAAATTCGAATTCGATTGTATGTTGTTGGAATGGACGCTATTTGAATGTTGCGTATGGGATGTGATGGGACTAGTTGTATTCGCATTGGATATAATAGGACTGGTCGTATGGGTTTGGGTTGTTTTAGGGGAATAATTGATATGTTGGGTGGGGTGGGATTCTGTATGTACTATATGTTCTGATGGGTTGTTAGTATGGGAAGATACATTTCGGGTAACAGAACGGGACGAATTATCAAGTTTAGCAATAGGAGGTTCTTCATTCTCCTTAGGAGAAACTTGGAAAGGTTGATCATTTGCAATCGGGCTGCCATTTTTAATGAAAGTGAAAGCACTTCGTCTATTCACACTTCTACCATCTTCAGTAGAATTGTCGGCGAGGGGAGATTCTTCTCCTTGCCAGTTGGTTGTGACCTGTTGTTGAGGTACACCTTGTTTCCCTAAATATGTGGAAATGATTTCTGCCCTCATTTTTGAGACTCTCATATTGACATCATTGGAACCAATGCTGCAGGCATGCGAGGAAATACTTAGAATAAGTTGAGGATCCGCCTTCAGTTTTTTGGCAATTCGTTGTAAATGAACCAAATCTTGGCGTTCTGGATAGACATGGTTGAATTTATAATGCAACATGTTTGAGGTTTGCGTTGCCGATGCTGTTTCTGAACCAAAAATCAAGAGGAAAGCAATAGCAAAAAGGATCGAAATCTTTCTCGTTTTCATCATAGTATATAGCAAGTTTTCACTCAGTTCTTTAAGAACCAAATTGTGTGGTTTTCTCTAAAAAAATCATCATTAATTAATGGGGGACATTAATTAACCTCATCTAAGTTAAAAAATAAAACAGAAAAAACAGCCTAACTATATACTTTTTTGAAAGGTACACCCACAACAGGTGTACCTTGATGGCTCTATTTATCCATAATTTTAATCTCAACTCTTCGGTTTTGAGATTTTTCATATTCTGTTTTCGGATTCGGGAACACCATTTCGGCATTGCCATATCCCTTATAAGAAACGCTTTCGGAAGGAATCCCTTTGAGCATCAAATAATCATACACAGCCTTTGCCCTGTTGGTAGAAATATCCATTTGCTCGGGAGTCAGTTCCTCCGGTTTTTTGTTGGGTACATTAATATGGCCCCCGATCTCGATTTTCAAGTTCGGATTCTTGCTCATAATGTCAAAAACACGCTCTAATTCCTTATCCGATTGAGTGAGCAACACTGCTTTGCCGGATTCGAAATATAAATCTTTCAAAACCATCTTGTCACCCTTCACAATGGGCGAAAGTCGGATGATTTGTATCCCTGTTGTGATAGGATGAATTCTTTCTTCTGTAAAGAAATAGCCATAAGCATGGACATCTGCCTTGAACTTATCTAGGCTGTTCAGATCCAATTCTATTTCTCCCTTTTCATCGGCAACGAGGCTTAGTTTCCCATTTTTGGTAATGATGTCGAACTCCGCCTTAATGGGTTGGTTCGTTTTTTCATCGACCAATCGAATGGATTTCATTTTTTTGATAGGAACTGTTTTTACTGATTTTTCTACAAAAGTTGTAGGCTTAGCTTCTGGAACAGAAGGAGCTACATATGTAGTATTCGTTACAGAAGGTACCGCTTTCTGGCTGACGGTTTTTGTTACCGGAACGATTTCAGTTGGAGAAGGATAATGTTTTATAGTAGTAGGAAATGAAGCAGAAATGATGTTTTCTACTTGCTGTTGTACCAAACTCAAAACACTGATGGTTGTTCTCCGATTCAGCTTTCGTTCCTCTGGCGTTTCATTGCTATTGATAGGCGATTCCTCACCTCTCCATTCAATAGAAATCTGATCCTCGGGTACACCATGCCGTTTCAGGTAGCTGGCAACAATCAACGCCCTTTTTTTGGATACTCGCATATTGGTATCAGAATTACCAATGGCATCTGTATGCGAAACCACTTGTAAAATGACGCTAGGATCTTTTTTTGCCCAACGAATATATCGATGAACATGGCGAAGTTGGGTGTTCGAAGGGTAGACCCGGTTAAAACCATAATAGATCTGTCCTTGATCCAACTCACTGAGGTAAGAATTGGAAGTAGTTGTTTCTTCGGAGAAAGCTTCCTTTTCACCCACTACCATAAAAGTAGCAAGGGCAAAAAGACTTGAGAGTCTCCTTGTTTCCATAGTATATTCTATTTTATGTTTTTCAATTCTATGGCAAAATTGTTGCCAAAATTCTTGGTTTATTCAATAGCATGGGTCAAATATCTGAATTATACATAGTTATAATTCATAATATTTTAGTTTAAGGAGAGTTTTGTGATGCGTATTGTGTTGGTTAGTAGTTGTTTATTTATGGGTGAAAAGTTTATAACATAGATTTGTATTTATTACAGTGTTAATAAAATGTATTTGTATGTTTTTGATAGATAATGAGTTATGGGCTGTAATACGAATATATGAATAATATGGGGAATTTACAGTTTTTTGTCAACGTTTTCGCAAAGTATATTGTTGATTATTACTGTGGGGGAAAAATTTAATGAGTTAGAAATGAATGTATCTGTTAAGGATTTTGTGAACTGCTTGATTCTTAGTTCCTTTGCGTCCGCATGAAACTTTTCCAACAAGCAAATATTAGCAATTTCATAACATATCATGATAGGTAGTGCCGCCCAACAAATCATCACATTGAGTGATAGTGTTTTCCTATTTCCCAAAGGTGAGGATGATTTTGCTGCCATCGGTTTTGCCGGTGTTTTTTATTTGATTATTGCTGCCATCGGTTATGGATTCTCGAAGGGAGGGCAGATCATGATAGCCCGTCGTTCCGGCGAAGATAACGAATCCAATATTGGGGCGAATTTCCAAGCGATGGTCGTTTTCGAATTTATTCTGGCACTGCTGCTCTTTGCTTTTATCTGGATTGTTTGCCCTGCTTTATTCGACATAGCCCTCGAATCGGATATCATCCATGCAAAAAGTATGGAGTATCTAAAATATCGTTCCTTCGGATTGTTCTTCAGTTATGTAGGCATGTGTTTTATTGCCTTATATACCGGAATTGCCAGAACGACATTCATCATGATCGATACCCTGCTCTTGGGTGTAATGAATATTATATTGAATTATGGATTGATTAATGGCCTCTGGGGCTTGCCGGAAATGGGAATCGCAGGAGCCGGCTTGGCGAGTGTGATTTCAGAAATTTTTGCCTTCTTCCTATTTCTAGGATATATGATATGGGATAAAGAAATAAGACCTTTCCGACTTCTCCAACGTCTGAAACCAGATATCCAACTGATCAAAACCCAATTTTCCATCGCTCTTCCCATTGTAGTGCAATCGGTTCTTGGTTTGGGTTCATGGTTTATCTTTTTTGCCATTATTGATAATTTAGGAGAACGAGAACTAGCCAAGGCGAATTTGGTTCGTATCGTTTATATGTTCTTATCCATTCCGGTTTGGGGTTTCAGTTCCGGTATTAATACGCTTACAAGTAATTGCATCGGTCAAAAGCGTTTTGATATGGTCATGCCGATAGCTTTGAGAACAGCTCTGCTCACCTTTGGGACAACCTTAATCTTAATGGTTCCTATTCTTCTCGCACCCGAATACCTGCTCACCTTTATATTCAGGTATGGAGTCGAAGGGGATATGAGTATTATTCCGGAAAGTCTACCCATCCTTTATATTCTCGGAGGCGTATTAACGACCTTCATCTTTGGAGCCATTTATTTCAATGCCCTTTCAGGGACGGGAGCTACATTACAAGGCTTGAAGATTCAGGTGGTTTGTATTATTATTTATCTTGTTTACACCTATTCCATTGTCAATTTCTTTGGCAAAGGACAAGTTTGGGCTTGGGCGGGAGAGATGTTGTACTGGCTGATTATGTTCGTGATTACTTTTTGGTATCTTCGTTCCTTAAAATGGAAGGATGTCATAGTGTGATGGTTTTTAGTTCGTTGTTAAATTCATACTAAAACCGAAACTAAACAAGCATGATACTACTTGACATCGTATCTTGAAGCTTGGTTTTAATCAGAAAATAATTCAGAATGAGAATCATTACGTTTTTATCATTATTTATTTTGTTTTTCTCTGTAAGTCCAGAATTACAGGCAAAGAATGTAAAAGGAAAGAAAATCACCATTACCGGAACGATTGAAAATAATAGAGCGAAGGAAATCACGTTCATAGAATATGGTTTGCCATTTAATTTTGATCCCAATCATAAAGTGAATATAGGTGATGACGGCTCTTTCAAATTAGAATTAGATGCTAAAGAAGCGATGTATTATTATTTTTCCTACAATAGGAGAAATGTTCTGATGTATTTGATACCCGGCGATGATTTGAATATCAATTTTGATGCTAAGCAAGTAGAAGCTACCGTTAAATATACCGGCTCTGCCGCAGAATTGAATACCTACCTAAAAGATCGCTTTGTTTCGGAGCAACCCATAGCAAGACAAATGAAGGGAATGTATGCTAAAGAATGGGACGCTTACCAAGAATTTTTGGATAAGAATAAAGCGGCGTCCCAACAAAAATTGGATGCATTTAAAGAAGGAAAAAAAATAAAAAAACATTTAGAACAATTCGTCAAATTAGAACAGGCGAATATTGATGGTTTATGGTCGTTTTTTTATATCCAATATCCAACGTATCATGCACATTATGCGAAAAAAGATCCACAAGATTTATTGCATTTAGTTGATTTGGAAATGATGGAACAAAAAGTAATTGATGACCCATCCTTGTTGGGTTCGAAAGCCTATCGGGATTTTTTAAATCAATTTCTTTTTTCAAAATGTGATCATGATTTCATCAAGGCTCAAGCACAACTGACGAGCCGTGCCGAATTTGTTGAAAAAGTTTATTTTAAAATCAATGATAAAATGAATTTGGATTGGGTCAAGGATTACTTGAAAGCCAGAGTTATTTTTGAACAAGTAGACAAGAATGGTTTAGGAAATATGATGGCTGCTGTTGAAGATTATCGTCAGACAGATGCTAAAAAAGAATACATAGCGGCAGTAGAAAAAGCATGGAATAAATGGGAATCACTAAAGCCGGGAGCCATGGCTCCGGATATTGTAGGAAAAGATGTGGATGGCAATGAAATAAAGTTAAGCGATTTTAAAGGAAAATTGGTTTATATTGATGTATGGGCTACTTGGTGCGGTCCTTGCCGTAAGGAAATTCCCTTTTTGAAAAAAGCAGAAGAACAATTACATGGAAAGGACGTTGTCTTTTTAAGTGTTTCGACAGATGATGATAAGAATCGTTGGAAAAGCTTTGTAGAGAAAGAAGGATTAACTGGCGTTCAAATCAACGTTCCGGGGGGATGGGGATCTGAAATTTGCAAAACATACAATATAGGTTCTATCCCTAGATTTATGATGATTGACAAGGAAGGCCGTATCATCGAAACCCAATCTATGAGACCCTCTCAAGGCATTACACCCTTGATACAAAAAAGGTTAAGAGATTCAGAAACAAAAGAAAATTAAAATAAATAAAAAAGGAGGCAATTTTTTGCCTCCTTTTTTATTAGAACAATCGCATAAGCTGATAAATAATCCTTGCCCCTACATTTCCATCCCATTCAGCATTGCCTCCGACTTCGCAGAGATCACAACCCACAATATTTTTATTTTTCCCTTTTAATTTTTCGATTAAAAATATAATTTCATTAAAATGAAAACCACCCGGAACCGGCGTACCCGTATTCGGACAAAGGCTCGGATTCAAGCCATCAATATCAAAACTGATATAAATATGATTAGGAAGTTTATCTAGTATTTCATCAAAGATTTTATCTAAAGAAATGCCTTCAAATAATTTTTTTCTGATAGAATAATCTGTGTGAAGAAAAACTCGATTGTCATTTTTAATAAAATTATTTTCTTCCTCACAAAAATCTCGAATTCCTATTTGTGTGATGTGTTTCACATTCGGAATTTCTTGCAAAGCATTATAAAAAATGGAAGCATGGGAATACATAAATCCTTCATATGAATTCCGTAAATCACAATGGGCGTCTATTTGTAAAATGCCGAAATCAGAATATTTTTCAGCAAGGGATTTTAAATAACCCAACGGTGTAGAATGATCCCCCCCAATTAAAATGATTTTTTTTCCATCCTCAAGTATTTTTTTTGTTTCATCATATACCCATTTATTTAAGGTTTGACAAGCAAGGTTTATTTTATTTACATCTTTAATAATTACATCGTCCCCATTTTCCAACCTTTCAATATGTTGTTCGGCAAGGGATCTATATTGTTGATTCAAGGAAAGGATTTCTTCAGGTATAGGAGAAAAATAAATACCCTTTTTCCAATTATATGGGTCGTTCTCCAAAAATAAATCCAATTGATAAGAAGCCTCTAAAATATTTTTTGGCCCTTGGTTTGTTCCCGCCCGATAAGAAACCGTTACATCCCAGGGAACCGGAAAAAGGATGATGTCGGAAGTATCATAATCGAAGGGTAGACCAATGAAATTACCATTGTTCAATCCTACACCGTTGGGATCAAAGTTCTGAATGATTTCTTCTTTATTATTCTTCATATTATCTTCTTGGATTGAAAACACTTTGGACTTAAAACCTGTACAATTTTAATTTGAAAAATTAATGCATCAAAGATACTTTTTAATTATTTTTGCGGGCTGAATAAAACTCAAAATCTGATGTCAAAAGTATTAATTATTGGAGCAGGTGGAGTAGGGCGAGTCACAGCCGTGAAATGTGCCCAGCACCCTGAAGTTTTTTCTGAAATCATGTTGGCAAGTCGAACGGTTTCTAAATGCGTAGATATTGCCGATGATGTCAAAAAAAGAACCGGCGTAGAAATTCGTACAGCACAAGTAGATGCAGAAAATGTACCTCAGTTGGTCGAATTGATTCGTTCTTTCCGGCCCGAGTTGGTCATTCATGTGGCATTGCCTTATCAGGATCTAACCATTATGGATGCTTGTTTGGAAACTGGAGTCCATTATTTGGATACGGCCAATTATGAACCCAAAGAGGAAGCCAAATTCGAGTATTCTTGGCAATGGGCTTACCAGGATCGGTTCAAAGAAAAAGGAATAATGGCATTGCTGGGTTGTGGATTCGACCCGGGCGTGACCAGTATTTTTACAGCGAGGGCTGCCAAACATCATTTTGATGAAATTCATTATTTGGATATCGTCGATTGCAACGGCGGGGATCATGGAAAAGCTTTTGCTACGAATTTTAATCCGGAAATCAACATCCGGGAAATTACCCAAAATGGTAAGTATTGGGAAAATGGAGAATGGGTAGAAACACAACCCTTCGAATTCAGAGAAGAATTGACTTATCCCAATATTGGTAAGAGGAGTTCTTATTTGTTATACCATGAAGAATTGGAATCTTTGGTCAAGAATTTCCCGACCATAAAAAGAGCTAGATTCTGGATGACATTTGGTGATGAATATCTGACACATCTCAGAGTAATCCAAAATATCGGGATGGCAAGTATCGAGCCCGTTTCTTATCAAGGATTAGAAATCGTTCCCCTTAATTTCCTTAAAGCGGTTCTCCCCGATCCAGGAAGTTTAGGAGATAATTATTCTGGAGAAACATCTATTGGTTGTAGAATCAAAGGAATAAAAGATGGAAAGGAAAAGACCTATTATATCTGGAACAATTGCAGCCATCAGGCTGCTTTTGATGAAACAGGAGCACAGGGCGTTTCCTACACCACTGGTGTACCTGCCATGACAGGTGCCATGATGATGTTACAAGGCAAATGGATGGATAAAGGAGTCTTTAACGTAGAAGAATTCAACCTGGATCCTTTCTTGGATGTTCTAGGAAAACATGGTCTGGAATGGCACGAAGAAACGAACATCGATTTGGAGTTATAAATAACAAAAAGGCTCTTCCGAAAGGAAGAGCCTTTTTGTTATATTAAATTTATAGCCTTAGAAAGACAAACCAAAATCTTGCGTCCAATAGGCACCACTTCGCCCCACACCCATATCTTCATACGTTCCATTCATGATGTTTTTACAATGATTCGGACTTTCTATCCACGCCTGGATAACTTGCTGTTCCGAAGAATAGCCCTGGGCAATATTTTCTCCATAGGCTTGCCAATCATACCCGGCACCTCGAATCCGTTCACCCGGATTTGAACCATTTTGTCCAGTATGGGAAAAATAATTTCGGTTTTCCATATCCGTACTATGATTATAGGAAGATTGCCCTAATTTATCACTCCAATTTAGTGGTGGAACAGAAGGATAAAATGTATTTCCACATTGGCAACCGGAACTTCTATATTGGTTCACGATATTCAATATGATATTTTGATCTACATTATCAGCGGGTTGTGGAACGTGATTCGTTGAAGGAGGATTATTGTTGTCATCCTCCCCTGAAAAGGAATCATCCTCTACACATGAATGGAGCAGAAGGGATAAACAAACCATCAGACAATAAAGCGACATTCGGATTAGGTTTCTTTGCTTGGGAAATAGGTTCATTTTCTTGTTGTGTTGGATGATGATAAAGCAGTTTGTCTTGAATGACACGTCTACAAAATACAATAATTAAATGTGCCATAATATATTGAATTTAAGTAAAAAAAAGCAAAATGTAACCTTATCTATCCATAAATTCGAAGTTTGGGAATAGGAACGATATTTATTTTGAAATTGTTGTATGATGTGGAATAATAAAATAATTAACATGAATGATCTGGTTATTAGAGAATACCAAGAGAACGATTGGACAAGATTGTGTGAAATCCATGATGAGGGGCGGCTAAACGAATTGGAAGGATCGGTAGATTTGGGGGCATTTCTAACCTTAGAACAAACAGCCGAAAACGAAGGCTTGTTTGATGATCAACTTTGGGTGGCTCTCCTTGAAGATATTGTGGTAGGTTTCATTGCTTTCGAACCGGAAGAAATTACTTGGTTATATGTTGATCCGAATCGATATAGAAAAGGCATCGGAAAAGCATTGATTCAATTTGCTATGGAACGTTGTTCTGATAAAATCGTCATCGAAGTTTTGCATAAAAATGAACCTGCCATCCGATTATACGAAAGTTTGGGATTCAAAAAAATAAAAAGGGTAGAAGGGAAACTAGAAGGAAATGAACCTTATCCCGCCATAGGTTTCATTTTGGAATATCATAAGGAATAATTTCATCGAAATCAGAATAATAAATTCGCAACTCTTCATAACATCCTATTGCGAATGATTAATTTTGCGATCTAAATTTCATACGTGGATGAAGACCAAAGATTTTTCAAAAATAAATTCGCCTTGCTATTTGTTGGATGAGGAAATTCTTCTAAAGAATTTGAATGTTCTAACCAGGATAAGAGAAAAAGCAGATGTGCAAATTATCCAAGCATTCAAGGCCTTTGCCATGTGGCCCGTTTTTGATCAAATTGCCCGTTATCTGGATGGAGCTACCGCCAGCTCGTTATATGAAGCTCGTTTGTGTTATGAAGAAATGAGATGCAAAGCCCATACCTACGCACCTGCTTATCTACCCCACGAATTCGAGGACATCATGAAATATTCCTCGCATATCACTTTCAATTCATTGAGCCAATTCGAAAAATATAAAGGAACGGTTCAAAATCATATTACTCCCATTTCTATGGGATTAAGGGTGAACCCCGAATATTCTGAAATCGAGATAGACTTATATAATCCCGCTGCAAAAGGCTCTCGTTTAGGCGAGGATAAGGACAAATTAAAACAAGGCTTACCCACAGGAATTGAAGGATTGCATTTCCATGCTCTTTGCGAAAACAATTCTTATGCATTGGAAAAGGTCTTGAAGAATATAGAACAATATTTTGGTCATCTATTATCGGATATAAAATGGATCAATTTTGGAGGAGGGCATTTTATCACGAATCCCGATTATGATGTAGAACATCTCATCCAACTATTAATGGATTTCAAATCAAAATATGATTTAAATATTATCCTTGAACCAGGTGCAGCTGTCGTATTAAATGCTGGACATTTGGTTTCCACTGTTTTGGACATCGTAGACAATCATGGAATAAAAACAGCGATTTTAGACGTTTCTTTTACCTGCCATATGCCAGATACCTTAGAAATGCCCTATCGACCCGAAGTCATAGGAGCCAGAAAACCCAAAGAAAGGGAGGAGTCCTATCGTTTAGGGGGTGTTTCTTGTCTGGCCGGAGATAGGATAGGCGACTATACTTTTGAAAAGGGATTGAAAGTGGGCGACAAAATTGTCTTGACAGACATGATGCAGTATACGATGGTCAAAACGACCATGTTTAATGGCGTCAAACATCCGGACATTGCCATGAGGAAAACCAATGGAGAGATAGAAGTATTCAAAAGGTTTGTTTATGAAGATTTCAAAGGGCGATTGGGGTAGCAAGTGACTGAAAAATTCTCCTACGTCTTAAAAGGGTAGGAACATAATTACATCATTATTTTAATTTTTAGGATATGGCCAACGGCAAATTTTTGAATACCCTCCTGAATACGATCAACAATATCCAACAAGAAAACCAAGCCAACCCGAATGAGGAAACGGCAGATCCTTCTGTTTTTGATTTATTAAGAGGTAAGGTGCAAGAATTGGATGAACGAAACAGAAACAAGCAAGTAGCAAGAGGAGAAGAACCGGTAAGTGTTTTGGATTTGATCCGCAATGGAATAGAACATGTAAAGGATCGCAATTCGGCCGACCCGAATGTGAAAACTGCACCGGAAGCCATCTATGATAGAATCAAGCAGAGAATTGATGAAAGACCTCAACGTAGGGCGGGTAAGGGCCTAAAGAGAATCATCAAGGAATATAACTTGGATGTGAGCCGTTTGAGCCCTCAGGCATTGGAACAAATCCAATCCAAATACCTGAATGATCATAAAAGATTGAACCAGCAATATGCACAGGCGATCAATCAATTGATACAAAGTAATCGGTAATTCGAACAATTCTAAAGTTAAGTAATTATATATAAAGTCGTCCTTTTGTTAGGGCGGCTTTTTGTATGATATGTTTCAAAAGACTAAATGCCCAATATGCTAGATGCCATCTGCCAAGTGGAAACCTGCCAATTCAACATTCGTGCTTTCGAGCCGGGTGATGCCATCTCCTTTTATGCCTTGGTGCAGAGAAATAGAGAAAGACTTTCTTTATATTTTCCCATCAGCATGAATTACTTGACCAACATTTACCGTACACGGAAATATGTGCAAAATAAAATCAACCAAGCCCGATTAAGAAATCAAATGGCATATCTCTTGGAATGTAGGGACACGGGCAGATTAATCGGCTTTCTGATTGCCAAAAATTTTGATTGGAAAAAATTGGATTGCGAATTGGCGTATTGGATCGATCGGGATTATCAGGGGCAAGGCATTACAACGATGTCTATCCAAACTTTAGTAGAATATGCCTTAGAAGAGTGGGGGATGGAACGGATTTATCTCCGCATAGATGGCGTAAATAAGGGAAGTAGAAGAGTCGCACAAAAAAGCGGTTTCTTTTTGGATTATATAGCCGAAAAAGAATTCGATAGGGGAGATGGTGTGAAAATCGATGTAGAATATTGGGTCATCCGAAAATAGGAGGCAGTTTACTGAATTGCCTCCTATTTTTTAATCAATTATCCAACGCTCCTTCATTTACCCAAGTTTCAATCACATCGATTTCACAACTGGGGAGTTTGGATGCAAATTTCGGCATGGGTGAAAAACCACCTTCATGCTTTATACAACCCAAAAAAGAACCATCATTGACGGTCGCTTTTACAGCCGACCAAGTAGATTGGTCAATACCTCCGTCCGGAGAAGGGCCACTGTGGCAACCGTTACATTTTGCGTCCAAAATAGGCAATACCTGATTCTGGAAAGAAACATTAACCGGATTGATTAAAGTAGAATCACAAGCACTTTGGCAATCGATGGTTTCCGGAGCTCCTTTTTCGATCCAATCCTTGATTAAAGCGATTTCTTCTATAGATAATGGATCGTAAGGTGGTAATGGCATTCTTTCGGCAGGATCGGTACTGATAATATATTCGTACAATTCACTTTTATTGGCATTGAAGGGCTTTACCGATTCCATAATGCCATTGTAGGTGGAGTAATCCAGCCCTTCAGCTCGATCGATGGGGTTATGACACCCTCCTTGGGTACAATTCGAAATGATGATGGGTAAGATTTCTGTTTCGAAACAAATACCGATTTCATCGTATGATGCGGGCAATTGGTCGCTGGAACAAGATGAAAAGTAAATTCCCAACCCGAACAAAAGGGAGCTGAGAGATACAAAAAAGGTAATCCTACTCATATTGATACATTTATTTCTGTAAATATAGGCTAGAGGAGTTATACTACATAAATATATAGCCTAATTCATAAAGAAGGGTTACCTATAACCAGAAAGAGATATGAAAAAAGCGACTCTCCAAAAAGATAAGGAGAGCCGCTTGTTTCTTGCGGTGCAAATTTAAGGGGATGGGTGCACTTATTGGAAGTGCTTTCTACCTTTTTGGGGATATATGTTGTTTATTGTTGAGTAAAAAGATAGAAAATTCTATGTGTGTAGTATTTTGGGAAGTATTTCTTTTACAAAAATAGCTTAGATTAAGCTTTCTTTTTGCTAGAATTCATGAAACGCCCGTTTGAGTTCATGAATGGTGCCTTTTAGAGGATAAACGGTAAAATTATCTTTTGAGGGGAAGAATGAATGGGTTATAATTTTTGAATTCGCTCCAAAAATTCATTTTTACGGGATCTGGATACGGGTATTTCTCGTCCACAATTCATGATGATGGTTCCTCCATCTTGTTTCAAATATTGTTTCACGAAATCAAGGTTAATGACAAAGGAACGGTGTACTCTTAACATTTGTGGATGTTCCAGGGAATTTTCAATATCAATCAGTTTTTTTGATATGATGACTTTATCTTCCTTTCCCTTTAGTTTGAGAGAAGAATAGGAACCATCGGCTTCGAAATAAGAAATATTGGATATTTTAATGAAACGATAACCGAATTGATCCGGCAGGGCTAGTTTTTGAGCTACTTTATTTTCTTGATTCAGATTCAGATTTAAATTCTCCAATAATTGATTGTATTGATTTTGATCCACTTTTTCCCTAGCTTTTTCTATGGCTTGAATCAATTCCTTGATAATAATGGGTTTGGTCAGGTAATCTACCGCCGAAACCTTAAAGGCTTGTACAGCGAATTCATTGTAAGCCGTTACAAAAACAACTTGGAAGTTGGCCTGGGGAAAGTAACTCAGAACGTCAAACCCATTGCCACCCGGCATCTCGATATCAAGCAAAATCAAATCCGGTTGGTGGGTATTGATTCCAATAACAGCGTCTTTAACATTAGCTGCTTCTCCCACAATTTCTACATTCCTGATTTTTTGATTCAAATACGTAACAAGGATTTCTCTCGCTCTGGTTTCATCATCAATAATCAATACTTTTAATTTATTCATATTTAATCATTTATCGGAATTAATATTTCAACCTTAGTTCCTACAATGGTTCCATTTTCTAAAACATCATCAATATTGACTTCTATTTTTTGAGTACGATTATAATTTAATAATTTTAACCTCGATTCATTTGCAGCCAAAGAATAAGAAAGCCCTTTTAAAACAACGGTAGATTTTTCTTGTATCTCTTTAACCGCATCCCGACCCAAGCCATTATCTTTTATAGTTACACGAAGTGTTTGTAGGGGTTTTATCCACTTAAAATCAATATTTAATTTTTTATAACCTTCTTTATGCAACAAACCATGTTTGAAAGCATTCTCTACATGAGGTTGAATAAAAAGAGGAGGTATTTTAATGGCTATATCCGAAAGTTCTTCATCAATATTCAATTGTACCATTATGTCATGGAAACGGAGTTTTTCTAGTTGTAGATATAATTTAAGTGCATTTATTTCTTCCATTAAATCTACATTATCTTTTTCAGAATGTTGTAGGTACAATCTCATTAAATTAGAAAAAACGCCTAAATATTCATTGGCTTTTTCCGGTTCTAATGTAACAATTAAATGCTGAATGGAATTCAAGGAATTAAAAATAAAATGAGGGTTCATTCTCGATTGCAATGCTTTTAACTCACTTTTTCGAATGTCCTGTTCCCATTTATTTTCTTTTTCTAGTTGTCGGATTTTTCTTCGGTTCCATAAAAAAAATACAGAAACCCAACCAATAAAGCATAAAAATAAAAACCACCATTGCATCCAGAAAGGAGGACGGACCGAAAATTTAAAATGGACAGGGTTTCCTTTTATTCCTTCTTCATTGATGGACAGGATTTGGAAGTTATAATTTCCTCTAGATAAATTCGGAAATCTTAAAGACTTTATATTGCCGGGTAATTCTTTCCAGGTTTCATCTTCATTTAGTTTGTATGAATATTTTAAGGAGCTATTCCCTTTGTAAGAAATCCCTTCAAAGAATATTTCTACATCCGAATTGTTTTTTAATTGAACAGACCGATTTATTTTTGTGTTTAATTTTTCACCATTTACCATAACATCTACAATATGAGTCTCCGCTTTATGCTCATTCTCATAATATTGTTTGAGATCAATACTGAATAATCCCTCTACTCCTCCCAACCAAAGTGTATGATCCATTAATTCTATACTATAAATCGATGCGGCTTTTATATTATCAGATTCGTCTATGGTATGTATGATATTTCCTGCATAGTCAGAAATGATAATTCCAGTTGAGGCAAGAAAAATTAATTGATTACCATAAGGGATAATTTGACGGATCATTCCATATTGATCAAAAATAGGATTGGAAATTTCATGAACGATACTATTGTTTTCTATAAGTACAAATCCTGTGGTCTTTTTTCCTGCAATAACGACCCCCTCCTTATTTTCGATAAAGCAATTTAGGGGCATGGATTTTCCATCTTTATTTTTTAGAAGCTGAATTAATCCTTCTTGTTCATAATAAGTTTGTGTGGATGAGACATAAAAAAATGTACTATCTTGTTGGATATAATAAATTTTTTCAAAGTAGAATCCAATATCCGTGTTGCTTAAAGATAAATATTTTCGATTATATCGCTGGTAGCTTTTTGTATTTCTTTTCCATTTGGAATTTAATCCCATATTGGGATATGTATCTTTTTGATGATTGAAGAGAAGGATATGATGTTTGCCTGAATTGATTAAAAAAAGATCTTTCTGTACTTCTATTATATCTTTAATATTTATATTTGCATTGCTTGCTATTTTTTCTTGTAGTATATTGCCAAAATAATCTAAATAATTAATTTCATTTTTACCACTGGCCAATATAGTTTGAGTATGTTGTAGAGGTAATAATAATGTAGGATCTAAATGGGGGAGTTGAGTAGAGAAATCTATTTTATTTTCTTTTACATTATATCCTATTATTTGTCCATTTGTTGTGCCTGCCGCAAGAATATTTTGATTTAATTTTTTAATGAAACGAAATGAATTTTCTTCTAAATCATGTTTTTTTATATCAAATGTAGGAACGAACAAAATGCCAGAGTTTAAGGTGGATATCCAATAATTACTTTCCTTATCCTTAATGATATTTGAAATATTATAATTTTCCAGTATTCTTTTTTTACTATTCATTTCGAATAACCCATTATTAGAACATACCCAATTTTTATCATTTATCCGAATTATCAGATTTGCATTTGATGCAATTTCATAAAAACCAACAAAAGTGTCTTTTATTATATATTTATTATCTGATTCTTGTAAAGAATACAAAATTAAAGTATCACTAAGTAGATTGTTAGGACTGAACAAATAAAAAGAATCATTTATGCATAAAGGAGACAAAGATCCAAATATAGATCTAGAATAAAAATAAGATGATGAACGTTTAAATTCACCCGTTTCCAAATTGTAGTAACCATAAGTCAAAAACCCAGAGATAAGTATGTTCTTGGAATTGACAGAAATCCGACTTATTCCATTTAATGTAATTTTAGAAGTAATGTCTTTTAAATTATTTTCAAAAGGATCGTAAGTAACGATACGATTGGGGGTATGTAAAACAAGGACACTATCTCGCCATTCGTGCAAAATAAAGTACTTGCTATCTTGGAGATAGGGTTTGAAAGCGTCTACCCAAACTAGACTATCTTCTTGTACCTTAAAAACCTGATTTCCGAAATTGATACACCAGATACTCCCATCCTTCAGTTCTTTGATATGGGTGAATTCATTGTCAAGAGAGTAAGAAGACGAAAATTTTTGGAATTCTTTCCCATTGTATCTCACCAAGCCATTATCGGTGCCTATCCACATATAACCCTTTTGATCCTGTATAATATCGTAGATCCGATTGGAAGGTAAGCCATCCTGCATGGTGATATTACGATACACTATTTCTTGGCTCAATAGGGAGTTCCCTAAAAAAAGGAAAAATACAAAAAGGATAATATGACCTGCGGTTGTTTTCACGAATTATAAAGTTACTCCTTCCTTTTGTTAAATCATAATTACTATCTTGCCAAAAAATAACCAGCCATGCTACACCTCTTACATTTGGAATGGAAAAAATTGAGTGCCAACCGAACATTTGTTGTCATGTCTGTCCTCTATTTTTTCTTTTTACCGGCCAGTTACCTGATGGGTAAACTCATGCGTCCCGATTTTGATAATTCCCTTAGGGGAATGGACGATATAGCGAAGCAAATATTTGGCCAAGACCCTTATATGTTTCCCCATACTTGGCAGTCGTTCGGGTATTTGGGCAGTTGGTTTAATTTTTATGCTTTGGGTATCATCGGTATTCTCATCATTACGATGGAATACAATTATAAAACCATGCGGCAAAGCATCATCAATGGTCTGACAAGGACGGAATTCTTCATGTCAAAAATGATGATGATCCTAGCCATCAGCATTGTTTTTTCCATGTATTTCTGTGTTATGGGTTTCATCATCGGTTGGCTCAATACCGATACGGTCTATATGGCGAAAGTAACCCAAAATATCCATATCATACCCTTGTATATCCTTCAGATTCTCGGATTCATGTCCCTGGCGGCATTTATCGGCTGGATGTTCAAACGCTTTGCTTTGTCCATCATTATTTATTTTATGTACCCCTTGTTCGAAGGGATTTTAAAATGGACTTTATTCGGATGGTTCGGACTGAAATCAAAAATAGTATTGTGTTTGCCGGTGAATGCGATGGAAGATCTGGTTCCTATCTTTTTACCTTTTGGAGGAATGAATGTCGATATTTATAAAGCGGCAAAAGATTTTGAAAAGAAAACGGAAATCCCGTTTTTCCTTTCATTTGGAGAAGCAGCCATTGTTACTATTATATTCGTTGTTCTTTTTTCCTTTTTTAGCTACAGGCGATTTATCAAATCCGATTTGTAAACCATTTCGAAAATTACTTGTTGTAAAAGGAATGAAGAATGGAATAATGGATACAACAATCTTTCAAACAATGCAAAGTAATGTTGGGGAAAGTGTAAATGAACTTTCACAAGAGCGAACCGTCATGCTCATATTCCTTCGTCATTTCGGATGTACCTTTTGTAGAGCGGCCCTAGCAGAAATTTCAAAGAAAAAAGAACAGTTGGAATCCAACGGCACTCGAATTGTATTCGTACACATGTCGGATAACAACATAGCAGATGAATATTTTGGCCGATACGGCATAAAGAACCCTATCCACGTCTCCGATCCCGAATGCGATTATTACCAAAAGTTCGGATTGGTAAAAGGAAATTTCAAACAGCTCTTTGGTTTGAATACATGGATACGGGGATTTCAGGAAGGTGTCATTAATAAACACGGAATAGGAAAGCAGCTTGGCGATAGTTTCCAAATGCCTGGTATTTTCTTGATTTTACGGGGTGAAATACGAGAAAAATATATCCACCGTTTTGCTTCCGATAGACCCGACTACGAAAAATTGGCAGCCTGTTGCCAAATTTAAAAGTTCCTATTTTTTCTTCAATTTATCCTTGGATATCCAAGCCCAACAGGCTTCGCATTCTATTGGAGATTCACCCGATTCATCCGTCACTTTTACAGGAACCATGATATCACCTTTCGGTGTATTTTTAATGGTTTCGATTTGTTCGGGTGTCAGCCATGCTTCTGCTTTCATGGCTCCTTGTGAACGCCTCACAAATTTTGTATTCAAAAATTTAACCAGTGGTATTTTATCATCCGGTACATTCATTCCGACCACCATTCCGGTTGCTGTTTCTGCCAGAAGGATCATCGCCGCAGCATGAATCTGACCGATATGGTTCCTGACCTTTTTCCGGTTCTTCATACTCACGACTACTTTCTCCGGTGTCATCACATCATAACTCACTTTAGAAGTTCCGGTATATTTTACCACACTTCCAATGGCAGATGATAAAACCCAAGTCGGGTAGGAAGATAGTTTTTTTACAGTTTTGGATAATCGGTTCATAACAGTAATTTAATTCCGACAAAATAAAGATTTAATATCTGAATTACCAAATATACTTCAATCCAATACCTCCAAAATAATTACGAGGCAATCCCGGATAATAATAACGTGGAGCATTGCCCCCAAAACTTCCGGCATTGATAAGGATTTGGGACGCATATTTTTCATTAAAAATATTTCGGATACCGAAATAAAAATCCAAATTCCATTTATTTCTAAAAGTAGGATTATACCCGATTTTAAAATCGCTTACTTGATAAGCATCCGAATAAATGGAATTATCATCCCGCATGGGCATGGCATCAACGTATTGGTACATGGCATTTCCATATAATTGGAATTTGGTTTGGAAAAACAAACCCGCATTTATTTTATGCGGAGGAGAACCCGTTAATTCATTTCCTGAAAAATCATCCTCTCCATCAATAAATGTTTTAAAAGTATGATGTGTGTAATGATAATTTAAAAAAGGGCGGATAAGATTATTTTTCTGAATAATGAAATTATATTTTAATTCAAATTCCAAACCCAAATGAGCGGTCGAACCGGCATTGGTGCTTTGGAATTGATCTTCGCTGATTCTCTTAGCCACTAATAAATCTTTTACATCCAAATAATACAAAGAAACAATATAACTTAGATTTTTATCAAGGATATTCCCTCGACTTCCTATTTCATAATTCCATCCTTTTTCGGGTTGGATATCTGGATTTTTGGTGCCATCCGGATTTAAAGTTTCCTCTAAACTCGGAGGATTGTAACCGTGGCTGATATTGGTGAAAAAAGAAATATTTTTTTCATTCCAAAAATAATTAATACCCAAGCGGGGAGAAATAATAGGCTTGAATTTATATTGTCCTGAAACATCAAGAGAATCCAAGAAAAAATAATCGAATAATTCATAACGGGTAGCATTAAAATTAATTCCCGTTTCGATGGTGAAATCCGGAATGAATTCCCAATCGACTTCTGCAAAGCAATTAATATATTGGCGATGTTCCAGATTGTCGCTTAAATGTTCGCCTAAAATTCCATCCAACGTTTTAAAAGTAGCCCAATCATATCGTTCATTAAAATATTCGAAACCGAGGGTAAGAAAACTCGCACTTTTAAAGGTTTCAAAATTATAATTGAAGGTAGTTCTCCCTCCGAGTGTCCTTGAATTTTCTTGTAAAATATTAAAAGGTCTGGATTCATACGATTGATAAAATGTTCCAAAAATACTGGTTTTGTTGATCCAATCCTTCCAACCCAAATGATGGGAAATGCCCAATTGTAATTTATCATAATCTTCGAAACCTTTTACCTTGTTCCAAGTAAAAGCAGCGGACGTTGGGTCGTTTAAATAATCTTCTTCATTCAAGGAACTCGGAATAAAACTTTTGAGCTGAATATAATTCAATAAAAAATGCAACTCCTTGTTTTCTTCATAGTCGAATTGATTGATAATCGAAAAATTATTCCTTAGATATTCATTGTTTTCCCGATAACCGTCACTTGCCGACCGACTATAATGAGCCAAGGTCTTCGATTTTTCAGACAAAAGATGCAATTGGTTGGAACTCCGATAATATTGATACGAACCCATTTCAAAATGACTCGAAGCATACGATTTTTCTTCTTGTTTCGTATCTAAAATAATCGAGCCGCCCAAGCCACTTCCATAATTACTGACATTCGGTCCCTTTACAATTTTTATTTTTTCTAACATATCCATGTCAATATCTTCCAAGGTTGTTTCTCCAACACCGGAAGTTAAGGGGATATCATTTAAATAGGCTCTTATTTTTGCCGTAGAAAAAGGAGAACGGTTGCCAATACCTCTTATCGTAATTCGATTGGTATTTAATGCCCCCGAATGTATGTGTATGCCGGGTGCGGTATTCATGGTGGGAATAATGGAAACACGATTTTGGGAAGTAATTTCAGTAGGAGACAATGACGAATAACTGGCAGAATGCCGTAAGCGATAATCGGTGATGACTGCCTCAGAAATGATAGTAGATATCTGAATATTTTCAAATAAACGAAATGTTATTTCTTTTTTACTTTCTGTAATATTAAAAAGTCGGGATTCGGGACCGCCATAGCTAATGGAAAGAACCACGGGAAGGGATGCAACGTTAAGTATAAACTTCCCTTCTATATCAGTAAGGGTACTGATGTCGGTTAGGTGTAAATTTACAGTGGCTCCAATCAAGGGTTCATCATTATCATCTAACACAATTCCTTTAATTTGATGTTGCCCAAATAAAGAAATATACATTAACGATAAAATAAAAACGCCAATTATTTTTTTTATTACGATGGAATAATCCATAAAATATTAATTATGATAAACGATAAGAATGAACAATTTTCCAAGCATTGATATCTTTCGGAATAAAATGAACCCATTGGATCGTGTCAAAAATAAATTCTCTTTGCTCTAGTCGTTGTTGAAATTCTATTTCTAATTTGTTTTTTTCTTCCTCAGAAGAATTCGAATACAAAAGACTCAAATGTGGCATGAATTTATGATCTATTTCTGCACCAAAAGCTTTTAATCCATTGGCCATTTTTTGATGCATTGCATTTAATTCCTTAAAAGGATGGGCATGATAATAAAAACTTCGCCAAAAAATATTTTCTTTTCCAATGCCTTTTAATTTTATCTGAATGGGAGGAATATGATTCATGATATTCTGAAGGCTCTCCTTGTGTTTTTTCGTGTCCTTCATCTCAATACTTCCCAACAATGTGATGTGCGGGGAAAAAGGAACGCTTTTTACATGAGTAGCTATGTCTGAAATGAGATTTTTTAATTCTTCATCTTGGGACGAACACAACCAAACCACCATTTTTTTCAAATCCTCCATTATCCGATTCTTACACGAGGGTCTAAAAATGCATATAAAATATCAGACAAAATATTAATGATGACGAACACACCAGCTACAAATAAAACCACTCCTAGAATCACTGGAATGTCGTAGGTCTCTAATGCTCGAATGGTTTCCAAACCTAATCCATCATACGAAAAAACATTTTCTACAAAAAATGCTCCGGCAATTAAAGAAGCGAACCAACCGGTAATAGAAGTAGACACCGGATTCAAGGCATTCCGCAATCCATGTTTGAAATTTACTTGGAAGGTGGATAAGCCTTTCGCTTTTGCCGTTCTAATATAATCCTGGCTCAACACATCCAACATGGCACTTCGGGTGAGTTGAGTGACGATTCCGATAGGACGGATACCCAAAGCAATGACCGGAAGAATTAAATTTTTCCAAACAAAAACTTCGTCACCAGAATCATTCAGTGTCGTTAATCCGCCCGTAATATTCAGCCCGGTTATTTCGCCTAAAGTATAGGCAAAAATCAACGCCAAAATCATGGCGGTTACATAACTGGGCAAAGAATAACCCAAGACAGAAACGACGACCGCAAAATTATCAATCCATTTATTGTGGTTCAATGCTGCCACGACCCCCAAAATTATTCCGATAATTGAAGCCAAACCAATCGCCAACAAAGCGAGGATGGCGGTTCGGGGCACTTTCGTTTTCAGAATATTGATGACGGGATCACCCGTTTGGTAAGATTCCCTCAGATAAGGCTTTTTCAAAACCAAGGATCGTTGCCCTAGGGGAATGGAAATAAGGGATGAATATTTTTCATTATTATCCGGATGGGATAAGGAGATGGGGGAAACATCCCTAAGGTAATTCAATTGTTGGATGTGTAGGGGCTGATCCAATCCCAATTCTTTCTTTTTGGCTTCCAAAGAGCCTACATCCGCCCGTTGTCCGAAAGTCATTTCGGCGGGATCCACATTAGAATTATAGATGATCGAAGAGATAATGATCACAATGGCCATCATTACTCCAAAACCATAGAACAACCTTTTTGTGATATACTGAATCATTTCGGCGGCTAAAATAGTATATTCCCCATCAGATTTTTATCCTACACATAAGTTTTCTTCCTACCTTTGCGGCAAAATACTAAGATAATGAAAGATACAGTCCTTTTCCATCATATCCAACAAGAATTAGAACGCCAAAGAAGAGGCATCGAACTGATTGCTTCAGAAAATTTTACCAGTGCGGAAGTCATGAAAGCCATGGGCAGTTGCTTGACCAACAAATATGCCGAGGGTTATCCGGGTAAACGTTATTATGGTGGATGCGAGGTCGTCGATGAGGTAGAACAATTGGCGATAGATAGGGTAAAGGAATTGTTCGGAGCGGCTTATGCGAATGTCCAACCCCATTCGGGCGCCCA
>JAHDDR010000025.1:0-19439 GCA_020629255.1 Saprospiraceae bacterium
TAAAGAGCAACAGAACATAATTGAAAAATTAGAAGATGAAAACAACGAATTAAAAAAACGCTTAGAAAAGATTGAAAGTTTTCTTCAAATGAATTCTACTACGAACCAATAATTTTATAATGATGAAAAAATTTAGAATATTAATAATCATATGTTCCTTAATTCACAGTTCTTTGCTTTTTGCTCAAAATCAATTCAAAATTTCAGGAGGGAATGTCAAAGTTTCTGGTGATGTGCAAATTGTTTTACAAGATTCAAAATGGGTGAATAACGGTACTTTTACAGCTACCAATGGAACAGTTCATGTAAATGGAACAGCAAGTGAAATTAATTCATCTGTTGAGGGAAGTAATGTTACAAACTTTTATAATTTGAGTATTAATAAAAGTGTCAACAATGCGCAATTGGGGCAAAATGCATCTGTATCAAATATGATTACTCTTCAAAACGGAAGTTTGGATGTAAAGAATTTTAATCTTACCCTAGATGGAACTTATTCTTTAAATAATGGAGAATATTTTATTACTTCAGGTACAGGAAGTTTGATTCAAGAAGTAGCTAATGGAACAACTAAAACTTATCCTGTTGGTAATGACACATATGTTCCTTTGCAAATTCAAAATATGGGCGTCACAGATGATTATTCTGTACGAACGACTCCTGAAGTTTTAGATAATGGAATTACAGGAACAACATACACAACAGATGTAGTAGATCAAACTTGGTTTGTAGAAGAAGGTGTTGTTGGAGGGAGTGACTTAACACTAACGGCTACGTGGAACGTGTCCAATGAATTAGCTGGCTTTAATCGGAACTTATGTTATATGTCCCATTTCTCTTCGGGGTATTGGGATCAGCCAACAGCAAGTGCTGCCTTAGGCTCTAATCCATATTCCATCAGTCGTTCTGCTATTACTACTTTATCCCCTTTTGCTATCGGAAGCAACGGGGTTTTGCCAGTTGAATTACTTGATTTTAATGCTATCCGTTCAAATGATGATGTAAAATTATTATGGACAACTCGTACAGAAATCAATTCGGATTATTTCGAAATCCAACATTCAAGATTTAATGGAGGAAATCAAGAATTTAGATTTGATAAAATTGGAGAAATTCAAGCAGCGGGACACTCCACAACAGAACTTGAATACAATTTCCTACACGAACAGCCTTTAGTGGGAGTCAATTACTATCGTTTAAAACAATTCGATTTGGATGGTACATTTGAATATTCAAAAACAGTAAGTGTTTTATTCGATGAATTAGAAAATTCCATAATTAAAATATTTCCCAATCCGGTAAAGAATGTATTGCACATTATTACAGAACGTCCTACAAAAATCCGAATCTCAAATGTACAAGGACAAATCCTTATTGCAACAGAAATTTCGAATGCTCAAGAATTAGACGTTTCACACTTGACAGATGGTATTTACTTTATAACATATAATTCAATTAGTCATAAATTTGTTATTCAACGGTAGATATATGAATGAATAGTAAATATTATTATAAAACGTTTTTTATAATAAAGGTTATCACGAATAGTTTTTTATGAAAGTGGAATTAGAGGTTTTGAAAATAGACGAAGAAGTTCTCGAAAAACGTAGCCATAGCTACGTTTAAGAGGAATGATGAAGTATATTTATCAAAATATCAATTCCGCTATAATCAATTATTCGTGATAACCTTTAATGAAGTAATTTAAAAACTAAAAGTTAATTTTATTGATTCTTCTAAGGAAAAACATAGAAGCAGCAAGATAATGAATTTGTTTCCAGTTCGTGTCAGGTTTCAAACCTGATTAATAAAGACTTGAAAGAATCCATCCACGCACTAAATTGTTCCACTACGAATCTATTTTTAGATAGTTCATTATCAAATACATATCTGGGTTCTTTTTTCTTTTTCCCATCTCTGGGGTTTTCATCAATATTATGGATAATCCCTTTTCCATAACAAATGGCTTTGAGTATTTCGCAATCAAAACTGGCATCCGCATTAAAAAAAACGCCATCCAAATCAATATTCGCCGCTTCTATATCTTCCAGCATTTTTGTCAGTATTTTTTTGATGTCGTATAAGTCATTATGGTTTCCTTTTATGCATCGGAACAGGCTAACATATTTTCGGCCCTATCCGTAATGAATAACAAAATCCATTTTCTAATTATTCTTCATTCTTGCCCAAACAGTTTTGAATTTCAAACGTATTTTCTGCTTTTTTACACTAAAATGATCAAGACCAATTTCATTTCAACAAACCTGACAAAACAAACAACACTACACCTCATTTTCACAAACTCAACGATCGTTGATAATCTTTTTGTTCTATTTTAATTTCCTGTACCCCTGCCTTCAAAATAAAATGAAGAAAATATCGGATTTTTTTATCGGGATAAATGGATTTCAACGCTAAGTCTGTCAAATAAAACCAAGTACCCATTTCTCCTGTTTTATTTTTCCATTTTTTATTTTCTCCATTAAAATTAGAATTTTGAATGACGACCCAACCGCTCGGCGTATCCAAAAGCAAATCAATACTCGAAGTAAATTTCCGCCCTTCTTTCATTAATTGGATCGGATAATGTTTCAACCATTTTGTAGGAGAAAAATTATCCTCTACCCAACCTGTAAACTGAGTCGCATGTCGAGCCAAATCATAATAAGAAACTTCTTCTTCCCATCCATACCTTAAAATAATTCTTTCAGCGGCTTCCGATTTTTGGACTTCATTATATTGAGGTAAATCATAAGACAAAAACGACTGTATCATTTTTGACATCACAAAAGGTGAAACCGAATCGGGTACAAGTGCCGGCGTTCCGAATATAGATTGGGTAATGTATTTAATTTTATATTCCGGATAAAAATTATCCTTTTCCATATCAATGTGGAAAGGATGGAGAGTTGGAGATTTTCCGGATCGTTCTTCTTGTCCAACAATCTGTTCTTCCGGTCTCGGGTGATGTTCCAAAATTCGAGGTAACAATTGGACATCCGTTGCCATTGGCAGGGCTTTCCCTTCCCAAACCCAGGGCGATTCATAAGATTGTATATCCAAGGTGGGTTGACTTTGATTTTCGTTTCCATGCCAAGTCCGATTGAGCCAACCCGTAGTTTTTTTCCGAGATGTAAATATGAGATAATCCCTCGCCCTTGTCACCCCTACATATAGTAGACGTGCTTCTTCTGCCAAAGCTTTTTTCAAGGATATTTTTTTAGGTTCACTTTGGTCCAATCGGACTTGCAACGGTGTATTCTTATACCTCGCCCCGTAGGGATGTTGCCAAAAACGAATAAATCGATTCGCTGATAAATCATCCAAATTAACCTCATCCGAATCTGACACTACTTGTGCCCCCCAAACATTATCTCTCAAATTATTTTCAAGGCTGTGTAAAATCACGACGGGCCATTCCAAACCTTTGCTTTTATGATAGGTCAGAACATTCACCGCATCTTCTTGTTCACTCGAACCTTGCATGTCCTGCTCGTTGGCTGCCAAATCATTCAACCATAATAAAAACCCTCCAAGGGAGGCTCCGGTATGTAAACGGTTACAAGCATCCTCATATCTATCCGCATAATGACGGAGCATATCCACATTATCACAACGTTGTTCCGGGTTTCCCCAAGCAATAATGATGCGTCTCAAATCCAAATCCTCTAAAATGAGATTCAAAATTTCAGCACCAGATAATTCGGTAATTTCATATCGTAGCTCATCCAAACGTTTAATATAAGTGTTCTCCGATTCCCATCGATGAAATGAATGTTTCTCTGTTTCTGCTTTTTCTTCCATCCATTTAATCCGACTATCAATAATTTTCTCCAATGGTTGGGATGAAGCTAAGAAAGTAATTTCTGCTACCGATAACGAATCGTGTTGGTTCAATAAATATTTGAGACAAGCCAACACCAATTTCGCTTCCGGTGTATCTACCAAACCACTCCTTGCAATGGATGCCTTCAATCCTTGATGGTGCAATGCCTCTGCCATTTCCAAACAAAGTTTATTCGAACGACAAAGAATGGCAATATCGCCGGCTCTTACTGGACGAAACGCATCCTTTCCTTTTACATTGACATACGGTTGGCGTTCCAATAATTCACGGATACTCCGACCAATACATTTTTCCATCCAGGGACGTCCGGGCGGTGTTTTTTTTCCGCCTTCATGTTCATAATGCCAGTGCAAGAGAGCCGTCCCCATTT
The DNA here is from genome assembly GCA_020629255.1 of Saprospiraceae bacterium. GTDB lineage: Bacteria > Bacteroidota > Bacteroidia > Chitinophagales > Saprospiraceae > JAHDCE01. Next base: position 4,218 of record JAHDDR010000025.1, read on the forward strand.
CGATAGGTTCATCCACTTGGTTGGATGATTCTTTATTTGCTTTCGCTTGGCGTTTCGGAATTAATGCGACTTGCTCGACGGGCAGTTCCGGAAAAGCTTTCACAAAAAGGACATTGGTGGCGAACACCACATCTTCCCTAGAACGCCAAGAATGTTTTTGGATGTCTTCGGGTTTGATTCCTCCCGTTTGTTCGATGATGGCCTGCATCAATTCCGGCTCCGCTCCCCTGAACCCATAAATGGATTGTTTAGGATCGCCGACCCAAATCGAATGGTTCGCCATTTGCGACAATTGCCAAAATATTTCTAGCTGGATGGGGCTGGTGTCTTGGAATTCGTCCACCATCAACAAATCAATCTCTTCCGATAAAACGGCATGGACTTCCGGATGATTCAACAATCGTTTCACATTCGTTTCCATGTCGATATAATCAATGAGTCCTCTTTTTTGTTTGAATTTTTCGTACTCCTCAATCGCCTTAATTGCAATATCGAACACACCATCCATAAAGGCTTTCAGATCCTTCAGAAAATTGGGATGCTGCTCATGTTTCAAAGCGTATTCGATCAGATCCTCCACCAAGCCCTTGCTCTTTGCTCCGGTTTTGATTTTTGCCATCCCCAGCCAATCATACCAGATTAAATCATCGCCTTTATCCAGTTTGTCCAAAAGCGTTCGAATATCTTTTTTTGCTTTGGTCGTGGCTTGGGTCGTATCTTCTTCATTTTGCTCCAATGCATGAATTGTATCTTCTAGAACCTTTCGGAATTTTGTTGAAAATTCCTCGGCAGAACGAGAGCTGGGTTTTGGATATAATTCGGCTAAAGACAAAAAAGATTTTTCCTTGCTCTGTTCTAGTTTTTCCAAATCAAAACCGTTGGCTCTTGCTCGATCAACAATGTCTTTTACATCCCTTCGCCAATCATAATTGGCGGATAAGGTTCTACGCAAAGCCATCCTATCGGTCAGCATTTCCATTTTTTCTACCCGTTCTAATGTTAGGATGGTAGAAAGGGATTGATTGAAAAATATATCTTGATCTTCGTCTGCAATGATATCGACCATCGGGGAAACACCTGCTTCGAATGCAAACCGCTTGAGAAGTTTTACCCCCAATCCGTGAACCGTTCCGATTAAAGCACCAGTGAGCCGATCCGCCAGTTCGGGCAACCCCTCTTCTAAAAGACGTATCCTTACCCTTTCTTCTAATTCGGCGGCTGCTTTTTTGGTAAATGTGGTGGCAATGATGCCTTCGGGTCGAACGATTCCCTCTTTTAGGAGTTTTACCATTTCGGTCATAAGGCGGAAGGTCTTGCCACTTCCGGCACCGGCAGATACGATTTTTAAATTCATTCGAAGGTCTTTGTTAAAGTCAAGGTTTTTTAAGAAGCTGTTTGAATAAATCAACCCAATAATAGTCAAAAACATTCGCAAAACAAGTATTTTTTTCAAGGATAAAAAGAAAAGCTTCTTTCAAGTCTTTATCTTGTGCCGATATGATTTCTGTTTGTATTCCCATATATAATTTTGATGTCAATGCTTTGGTCGGAGAATTATCGCAACAAGCTAAAAATTCTTCTTTCCCCATAGAAATCATATTGATAGATGATGCTTCCGATCCTTCTTTCAGAATTAAGAATAACAGTACTTGTAAAAAAGAAAAATACATCGAATTAGATAAAAATATTGGTCGATCTAAAATCCGTAATCTTTTTGTTGATTATGCTCAATTTGATTATCTTTTATTTTTGGATTGTGATTCGGGAATTATTAGAAAGGATTTTTTGGAATGCTATATTTCTTATTTGCAAAAAACAAAAGCAAAGGTTGTTTGTGGAGGGAGGATTTACCCTACCAAAACACCTACGCGAGATTTTTATCTTCGATGGTCCTACGGTGTTTTTAAAGAAAGCCAGAATGTAGAGAAAAGAAAAATGAATCCGAACCAATCATTTATGACAAATAATTTTATTAGTAAAAAAAAATTGTTGCAAGAAATAAAATTCAATGAATCTTTATCTCAATACGGACATGAAGATACTTTATTCGGATATGAATTAAAAAAACGGAACATCATTATTTCACACATTGACAATCCCATCTTAAATAAAGACATTGAAGACAATTCCACGTATTTGGAAAAAACAAAAAAAGGAATTGAAAATTTGGTACACATTGTGAATCATCTGGACATTCACTCTTCTTTTATTGAAGATGTCACCTTGCTTCGATTCCATCAAAAAATAGTATCAAAAAAAATGGATTTTATTTTATTTTTGATTTATAAATGTACAAAACCATTTATTTATTTTTTATTAAAAAATGGATGGATCAATTTAAAACTATTTGATTTTTACAAATTGGGATTATTTATAGAATTATCAAGAAAAAGCAAGAATGGCTAAAAAAATTATCTTTTTTGATTCTGGGGCAGGTGGTTTAACTGTATTGCATGAAGCCCTTACCATTCTTCCGAATGAACATTATTTGTATTTCGGCGATACGGCTTTTTCTCCTTATGGAACGAAATCTAAAAAAAGAATCAAGAAAAGAGTTCATTCTATCATTAAAAAGATAACAAAGAAATATGAAATCAAAGCATTGGTCGTTGCTTGCAATACGGCCACCAGCGTAGCCATAAAATCTCTAAGAAAAAAATATGAATTCCCGATCATCGGCATGGAACCTGCCGTTAAACTAGCCGTTGACAAATCCAGTGGAAAAAAAATATTGGTTTGTGCTACGGATCTAACCCTAAAAGAAGAAAAACTAGATCGATTGATCACCCAATTGAAAGCCAAAGAAAAAGCAGATTTATTATCCCTGCAAGAATTAGTCACATTTGCTGAACAATTCAACTTTTCTTCTCAAGAATTATCCCTATATTTGGAGAACAAATTTTCTGATATAAATTGGGATCATTATGATTCTATTGTTTTAGGATGCACTCATTTTATTTTCTTTAAAGATGAATTGCAAAAACACTTCTCCAAATATGTTTCCATTTATGATGGCAATGAAGGTACTTTAAAAAATTTAGCTCGAAAAATAAAACCTTCTCAAAGAAAAAAAGGAAAAATAAAATTTATGATTTCCAGTCGAGGAAGTGGTGAAAAATATAGTTTACCTTTCTTGGAATTTTTAAATCAAAACCAAGAAAAGAATAAATCATGAAACGAACCCACACCATTGATTTATTACGGGGACTCATTATGGTTTTCATGGCATTGGATCATGCCAGCGCCCTGATTGCCCGTACTCATTTTTCAGAAATGTGGGGCGTACCTTTCAAAGGTTATCCAGATATATTTTGGTGGTTCACTCGATTTGTCTCCCATCTTTGTGCACCAGGTTTTTTCTTGCTAATGGGAATGAGCATTTATTTATTTTCACAAAAAAGAAAAGAGGCAGGATGGGAGGATAAAAACATAAATCTCTATTTTATAAAACGAGGCGGACTGATTTTATTGTTTATGTTTTTCCTAGAATTTCCTGCTTGGGGCTTAGGTTTTTCTTTTAGTCAAATGCCTCCAGATTCGGGAGGAGGAATGCCCGGAAATTACACCGGTGGTTTTTTGATTCCGACGACTGTTCTTTATGGTTTGGGGATGTGTATGATCATGGCTGGTTTTCTTTGGAAACTCAATAAATATATTCTATTATTCATTTCTTGTTTGAGTTTTATTTTATCCGGTTATTATGTATCTAACTCTCTACCTAGTGAAGCCTTCCATCCTTTGGAACACATGGCTTTGGTTCCGGGCATGTCGAATGGATCGATGACCATTTACCCTATTATTCCCTGGCTGGGCGTGACTACTTTCGGCATGTTTCTGGCTCAGATATTATTAGAACAAAAAGAAAAATTCTATAATTTTGCTCTAGGAACAGGTGTCCTATTTTTAATCAGTTTTCTAGGGCTCCGATTTTTTGAAATCTGCAATTTTCAATTAAATACTTTCGATGATTGGATTTCCTTTTTCACTTTAATTAAATACCCTCCTAGCCTTACATTCATTTTAGTGACTTGTGGCATCAACCTAATTTTATTATTTATTTTTTCGAAAATAAATGATTCTACCTTTGTAAAACCTTTACAACTCTTCGGACAAACCGCCATGTTTTTTTATATCGCACATTTATATTTATATGCTCTTATGTCCATCCCTTTCCCCTTAGGTTCAGGAATTGTCTTAATGTATCTTTTATGGTTCGTCGGATTAATTATTTTATATTTTATCTGTAGGGAATTTTTAGCATTCAAAAAAAGCAAACCTTTGGATTCTCTATGGAGAATGGTTTAATCAATTAAAATAAACAAATGAACGTTGCTGTAATAGGAGGAGGAGCGGCTGGTTTTTTTTCGGCCATTCATGTCAAGGAAAATTTTCCGGAGGCAAGGGTTGTTATTTTTGAAAAATCAAAAAAAGTTTTATCTAAAGTAAAAATTTCCGGAGGAGGTCGGTGCAATGTAACCAATGGCTGCACCTCCATTAGTGAATTATCCAAAGCTTATCCCAGAGGCGAAAAAAAATTAAAAAAGGCATTCCGAACCTTCAATACAAGACACACGATGGAATGGTTCGAAAAAAAGAATGTTCCTTTGGTGATTCAAGAGGATCAATGCGTATTTCCTGTGTCTCAAAATTCACAAAGCATCATCGATTGCTTTTTGAAGGAAACACAAAAATCCAACATTAAAATAAAAACAGGAATGGGCGTAAAATCTATCATGCCCATCAAGAATAAAATTCAAATAGAATTTTTAAAAGCTGAACATCCTACAGAAATTTTTGATAAAATAATTGTAGCAACAGGCGGTCAACCCAAAAGAAGGGGTTTGGAATGGCTGGAACAATTGGGGCATGAGATAGAAGATCCCGTCCCATCTCTTTTCACTTTCAATATGCCCGAAGAAAACATTACAGAACTTATGGGTATTGTTGTAGAAAATGCAGCCGCTTCCATTCAAGGTACAAAATTAAATGCTGATGGTCCTTTGCTCATTACACATTGGGGCATGAGCGGTCCGGCTATATTAAAATTATCTGCCTTCGGTGCTCGTATTCTCAATAACATGAATTACAGTTTCCATATTCAGGTGAATTGGTTGAACATCAAGAATCATGATTTGGTGATGGATGAATTACAAAAAATCATCCAAGCACATGGAAAAAAAATATTGGCAAATTACAGACCCTATTTATTACCCGAAAGGCTTTGGCATTACTTGTTGAATAAAATCGGTTTGCCCCTTGATAAAAAATGGGAAGAAATTGGAAAAAAAGGGATGAATAAAATCATTAATATCCTAACACATGACATTTATGCGGTAAAAGGAAAAACAACTTTCAAGGAAGAATTCGTAACTTGTGGAGGTATCCACTTATCTTCGATAGATTTCAATACGATGCAATCCAAAGTATGTAAAAATATATATTTTGCCGGCGAAATCTTGGATATTGATGGCATTACCGGCGGGTATAATTTCCAAGCCGCTTGGACAACCGCTTTTATTGCGGCAAAATTAAAAAATTGAATGTATGGCATTGACCAATAACGACATCATGAAAAAATTAAGGGTCGCCCTTAAATTAAGGACCGAAGACATTGTAGAGATATGTGCCTTGGTCGATTTCAAAGTCAACAAAGGGCAAATCAATGATTTGTTCCGAAAAGAAAACCATCCGAGTTATGTAGAATGTGGCGATCAGATTCTAAGAAATTTTTTAAATGGATTGGTCATACATTTAAGAGGTCCTATGCCTCCCAAAAAAGACCATCCGAAAAAAGAAGAATAATTTTATGGAAAAGAATAAAAAGTACATCCTCTTATTTTTTACCCTGTGCATCTTATTTTTCTTCCTTTGGAACAAAGGATATTATTTCAATTTGAATCCATACAAAGGAGAAAAATATAAAGTCGTTTTGCATTGCGAAGGACGCCCTATCCCCATCATGCAAAATAAAATATCCTATCAAGAGCTGATGGCTTGGGACAGCATCACCCTTCGGAATGAATTCGAGCAAGTCCATCAAATTCAAGAATGGGAAGTGGTGGTGGTCGAAACACAGACCTCCCACTTCAAGGCGGTTATGGAATCGAATGAAGTACCTTCCAATGTTTTTGAGGAAATACGGAAAATGAAAAAACCCGGCGCCATATTCCTACAAGCCCATAAATGGGCAAGCAATCAACATCGTCCTAATTGTGAAAGTCGTAGAGTAGATATTATTTATTAATTTTTCTACCTAAATGCAACATTGTTGCATTTAGTTTTTATATTTGCCTCGAATTCAAATTTTAAATGTATGAAATCGCTGCAATCCCTTTTTTTGACCCTTCTTTTCGGCTCATTTATCATTTTTTCCTTCAGTTCTTGTGAAAAAGAAACACCTGAGCCCCCCAATGAGGAAGAACTCATCACCACCTTAACGCTAACCTTAACACCAGTAGGAAGTGGCTTAGCTACCACGTTTACATTCGAAGATTTAGATGGTGATGGTGGCAATGATCCGGTTATTACTGAAGGAAGATTATCCAGTGGCCTAACCTATAATGCATACCTCGAAATATCTAACGGACAAACCACTCCTCCCACAGACATTACCCAAGAAGTTTTGTTGGAAGCAGAAGAACATCAGTTTTTCTACGAATCGACTGTAAACGGACTCTCTATAGAATATAGAGATGAAGATGCCGATCAAAACCCCATTGGTCTGCAAACCTTGTTTACAGCGGGAGACCCAACGACAGGAACATTAACTATTACGCTACGCCACCAACCCGACAAAGCAGCGGCTGGAGTTGCAGACGGAGATATTACTAATGCGGGGGGGGAAACAGATATTCAGGTAACGTTCAATGTTGAAGTACAATAATTTTTTCGCCTCATACTTTTTCATTCTTTCAATAATAGTTCTACCTATTATTGCACAAGGGCAAAATTGCTCCCTAACCTTTGATGGCTATGTCCACGATTTGGGAACCGGACTGCCCTTGGAAGATGTGAATATTTATGTAGAAGAAAATGGACGGGGTGCTGTAAGTGATAGTATCGGATATTTTAAATTCGATGATTTTTGTAAAGGTCATTACCATTTGGTCATAAGCCATATTGGTTGTGAAGCCGAATTTTATCATCTGGATTTAACTGAAGATACAACCCTAGAATTTTTCATGAACCATTCCCATCATTTATTAGATGGAGGTACGGTGACTGAAAAAGCAACGCCTAAATCTACGCAACAATTAGAGACCCTTCAACAGCAAAACATCTCGGATAATGCTCAAAAAAGTTTATCGAATATTTTAGAATCCATTGCCGGCGTTAATACTTTAAAAAATGGAAATGGCATAGCCAAACCTATAGTACATGGTTTGTATGGCAACCGCTTAACTATTTTGAATAATGAGATTGCCATAAGTGGTCAGCAATGGGGCAATGATCATAGCCCAGAAATTGACCCCTTGGTGGCTCAGAAAATAAAGGTGGTGAAAGGAGTGGGTACCTTACAATACCCGGGTTCTAATTTGGGGAGTGTCATCATGATTGAACCGCAGAAAATAGGAACCGAACCCCATTTACATGGTAAGGCGAATTATTTTTTGGAATCGAATGGATGGGGCAATGGCGTTCATGCTCAAATAAAAAAACATTCTTCTTTTGTCGGATGGAAAATAAGTGGAACACTTAAAAAATTCGGTGATCGAAAAACTCCGAATTATTACTTAAATAATACGGGTACCCAAGAAGCCAATCTGGCAATCCAGTTGGAAAAATCTTTTTCTAAAAAATTATTCAGTGAATTATATTTTAGTTCTTTTAATGCCGAATTGGGTGTACTTCGAGGAGCCCACGTGGGCAACCTCACCGATTTAGAATTCGCCTTAGAGCAAGATGTTCCTTTTTATACCGAAGAAAATTTCAGTTATGGTTTAGACGCTCCTAGGCAAAAAGTAAACCATCAATTATTAAAATTAAAATCCAAATATTTTTTGGGTGATAATGAATGGTTGGAATTTATTGCAGCAGGGCAACTCAACCTTAGAAAAGAATTTGATGTAAGGCGTAGCGGACGTTCGGATATTCCGGCGATGAGCCTAAAACAATACACCGTTTTCCTAGAAGGAAAATATAAAAATGAACTTAAAAAAGATTGGAAATTGACGACGGGTTTGCAAGTCAATTTTATCGACAACACCAACAACCCCGAAACCGGCATTTTTCCTTTGATACCGGATTATTTAGCTTACGAGACCGGCGCCTTTGGCATCCTCACAAAAAAAATAAATAAATCGTTATTCGAATTCGGATTGCGATATGATAATATTTATCAAAGTGTGGTTACGTTTTCTAGAACTACACCTGCCGAAATTCTTCGATACGAAAATAATTTCAATAATTTCGGAAGCACTGCCGGATGGACCTATTCTTTCAATTCGTTTTTTAATTTGTCCTATAACGTTGGGTGGGCGAGTCGCAACCCTGCCATCAATGAATTATACAGCAATGGTTTGCACCAAGGAGTGAGTGGCATCGAAGAAGGGGATGTTGATTTGAAATCAGAACGTTCGGTTAAATCTACCTTGTCTTTTAATGGGGGGGTCGATAAAATATTTTCTTTTGAAACCCTACTTTATTTCCAAAATATTAATGACTATATTTTCCTAGCTCCTCAAGATGAAATCCGATTAACGATTCGAGGAGCATTTCCTGTTTTCAGATACGAACAAACTCAAGCACAAATTTATGGTTTTGATGTTTCGGGAAAAATAGAATTTACCGAGGCTCTACATTCTCAAATTATTTATAGTTTCATTAAAGGAAAAGATAAAAGTCATGATTTACCTTTAATTAATCTTCCTTCCAACAATCTTTCTGCTAGTTTATCCTACGAATTTCCTAAAGCGATAAAAATCGGAAAAAGAAAATTAGAAAACTTTTCTTTGGAATTGGAAAACAAATATGTTTTTAAACAAAAAGATATCCTTCTCGAACAAGATTTTCTTGCCCCTCCCGATGCCTATTATTTATTAGGGTTCAAAATGGCAACCAATATCCAATGGAATAAAAGTCGGACTCGTTTCCATCTTGCTTTAGAAAATATTACGAATACGGTTTATCGGGATTATTTAAATCGCCAACGTTATTTTGCCGATGATTTGGGTTTTAATGCAGCATTGGGTGTGAGCTTTAGTTTTTGATACATTAAAATTCTTGCCTATATTTAAAGAACATATATAGGCAAGAATTTTCTGTTATTAATTGCTTGTAATATTATAGGATATACTAAAGAAACCTCGAGGTCTGTACACTTCGTTTGTCAATTTATCATTCTCCTTTAATTGTTCTAGATAAGAGGACTCATATTCCTTATCTTTTTCTAACAGGGGGTTGAGTCGATGAATTTTAATTAAAGAAAGTCCCACTTGAAGTATTACTTTTTCTTTTCGTCCTAGAATAGTTCCCAAGCCAAAATAAAAACTAAAATCCAATTCATCCTGTTTATCATAATCTACTCCAGCACCAAAGCTAAATGCAGGAGAAACAGATGTATGAACTTTCGGACTTAAATGTATAAAAGCGGCCAGACCATGCCTTATAACATTTTTATTTTCGATTGTTTTAATTCCTATGTTTCCAGAATCACGAGCAACCGTATAATAAATATCATCCAAATTATTTTTTCCTTTAAAATTAAATACTGGCCCAACGCTAAAATCTACCTTTAATCCACCTTTAACCCTTATTGTTTCTGTAAATTCTATAGGTGTATAGTTCCCTTCATACAAGCCAGATTTTTTATTTATAATGACTTTAAATTTTATTTCATCGCCCTTTGCTTGTACTGGAGCTGATTGCAAGGTATAAGATTCGGGTTGTAGCAAATCATATCTAAGATTTTTAATAAAAGTTAATAATTCATCATAATTTCCTTTTACAATTTCTTCATGTGCTTTTTCCATAGCTCCGTATGCCTGTTTCACCGCATTTTTGCTCGCATTTGATACCCCAGATTCTATTTTTTCATATTTAATTTCCATGACATCGTATTCTAAAACATAATCGAAATATATTTGGTCTAGTTCATCATCTGAAGGAATACCTAAAAGGAGCATTTTTTCTTTTGCCTTTTCGAAGTTTAAAGTAGGGTCCTTAATCAGATTCATCAAACCTTTCTTGTATACATCCAGCCTTTTCAGATTAACAATTACATCTTTATATTCTGAACAAGCTTTATATAAACTGTCCAATAAAATTCCATCCGGGCTTCCTGCGAACGATGCTGCTCCTAGAGCAGCCTCCATAATTTTATTTCCCTTTCTAGATTCAATTTCTGCTTCGGGAGTTGTATCACCATTCGACTCCAAACCAAAAATTTTAGAAATAACCGGAGATCTGTCTGTTTGATAAAATTTGTTTTCTGTTACAAAAGTTACATCGTAAAAAAAAGTATTGATGTTATCAATTTTAAAGACAACCTTGTCTTGTTCTTTTACCAACATTTTTTTAGTCTTCATTATTTCATATTCAATAACAGTATCAGCAATTTCCTGCTTTAGCACAAGTGCAGGGGTTCGTTCTATTTTAATTACTGATATTACACTACCCGTATTTATAGTAGGCAATGGTTTGAAATCATAGTTAATGATTACGTTGTGATCTTGAGCATTCATCCTTAAACAGGAACATAAAATTATTATTGCGAAAATTATCTGTTTCATGATTATTATTTTTTCATTTAAAAAATTCAAGAAATAATTTCTGACTTTTCTTTTATATTTTTAACAAAAGAAATACTTGGTGCAAAAAAATATCCTCCACCTTTCATTTTCACGAATGAGGGTAAAGAGAATGTGCCTACACTACCATCTATTTTATACCAGGGAAAAGGCTGTGGTTTTTCGCTGCCTATTTGCCCAATAATAGGATCATGGTTATTAAAAGAGTTATTTATTTTTAATGTCTCATCAATGTTGTTATTTGCCCATATATTTTGCATGATTTCGAATTGAGCTTTTATATCTTGTTGAAAAGAAATGAACAATAAGCCAACATTTTCCTCAGGAAATTCTCCTGTTACTTTTTCTTTTTCAAAATCTCTTTGGCCGTAGGTTATTCCTCGCCGTGCAATTCTTACGGCTTTCTCTCCAGCTTTGCTTAGCAGATTTTCTCTTACCTTGTCTCCCCTGGGGTTTGTTTTTCTTATATGAGCATGGAATGGACACTGAGTGCCTTTAGGATCAAAACTGAAGTCAAAATCATTCACATCATGATTTTCTTCAGCATCTTCTAGAAAAACAGGGCTACCAGATTCCATTCTTCCGAAAATCAATCCTCCAGCAATATCTTTATGTTTTTTCTGCCCAGATTCTATTTCATCTTCTTGGTTAATGCTATTCAAAAATTGATTTAGTTTTTCTTCAGATTCTTTAAATTTTTTCACATTTTGTTCCAGTTTCCTAAAAACCATATAACTGCCAAAAGCATCAACGGTAGTTCCATGTTCTTTTACTAGTACAGAATCCAAAGAAGTTAAATCTCTAGATAAGACTCCTTCTTTTTCATAAAAAACGGGCTGACTGATTCCGTCTGCATAACCAAAATGTTCTGCTGTTTTTCCAAATTTATTCTTAAAAGTATGTCCTTCTTCAATTTTGAGAACAGCCATCCCTTTTAATTCTTTTGCAATGTCTTCGACTAATTTTTCTAAAACATCTTCATTATCACTTGCCAAAGCCATCAAAGCATGACAATCTTCCCTTGCCCATTCTTCCCATTCATCTCTTGGCGGATCATTGAGTTCACTGTTGTGCATTCCGTTCATGAATTTCAAATCCGTAGGAATAAATTCTTTTTTTATTCTTAGAAATTCATATCCCGCATGGGTGAGATAGATGTTTTTAATACTAGATTTTTCTGATTTTTTTTCCTTTCTTAAAAAATCCTTTTTAGATTGTAGTTGGAACCATTCGGAACTGAGATCAAATTCACTCAACCATTCTAAAGAAGATTGTTCTTTATTTTGAAAGAAGGTCACAAAAATAAATCTAGCAAATTTACGCCCGTGCGAACTAATGATATTTGCTTGAATGGAATTAAGAAAACGCTCTTTTCCTTGTTCTGAAATATTGAAAATATTTTCGGGATCATGTAATGTTAGAATATTCATTTTTATATATTTTTAATGATATAATAGCATAGGAATTCCAGAGAAGCATTGCTTCCTTTTATTTTTTGCTCCTAATTTAATGAATGAAAAAAATGGGGAGAGAAAGAATTCACCCCTCCCCAACTATCGTAAGAAAGTTGTGTTTATTTGAAAAACTGTGTTTATTTGGCTTGCTTTATGATTTCGATTTCCCAGTTAGATTTCGATGTTTTCTTCACTGCTTTTATAACAGATGGTGTCATAAGACCAAAACGCAAAGGTTGACTACTGAATCCGTCACGTATATCAGAACCTCCAATTATTCTCATGTCCCAAATCTCTTTCTTTTTTCTATTCACAATTGAGATATCAAGTCCCTTAGAAGAAACATCACCTTTAACGGCAACTCCCCTATATAAAAAAATAGGTGGTGATTGCCTTTTAGGAACATGTTTTTTAGTTAATAATACATACGTTGAATTTTCTTTCTGAATTAGAATAGGAGTTTTCTTTTCAATCGTAAAACTCTTCGTTTCATCTCTTCCGTTCTCTTTATAACTAATGGTTAGTTTGTACGTAGCATTTCCATTAGTAAGAGTAGTTTCTTCACACGAAATCTTTTTTAAATTTGGATACTTTGCCATAATTCATTTTTTTAGTCTAAAAATAAAATTTATAATTACTCATGTCTAAACGACATCTTTTAATTCTCTTCCTATCACTTTAGTAATACAATGGGCTGCTCCTCTTTTCTCTAAAAGAGGCAAGTAATTTGTTAAAAAAACGGGATTAAAACCAAGGTTCTTCCATTCTTCATAAATTTCCGATTCTGTTTTCTCTAGAAAAGACCAATCTCCTATTTCCGGAAATTCCTCTTGTTCGGATTTAGTTGTACTGTATCTCGGAATCAACGCAAAATTCTGTCCTTGCTCATTATATTGAACTACACAATTATTATAAGAAGCAAAAGTCCATACTCTTTCCACATGATGCCCTTTATTATCAACCTTATCAATCCAAATAAGAGGAAGTTTCATTTCTATGATTTCAAAATCCGGAATTTCCGATAATTTTCTAGCAATATCTTTTATACTCTTTCGCGTATAATTAAATATCCCGCCTTCAGCAAATAATGGATGTTCCTTGGTTTCGAAAAGTAGACAAGGAATCCCAACAATTATCCTAAATTTCCCATTATCTGATTTACCAATTGGAGTCATAAACATGTCCAAATGAAAAATAGGTTGATAATTACGCCCTGCTGTCTCATATAACCAATGGATTTTTTCATTTCTTTTAAAAGAAACTTTGAGTGCTGCTTTTAAGAGTTCATTATTTTCGCTTCCTATTGGCAATAAAGTAAAATCATCAAAAAATAAATTTAGATAGTTCTTCATCTCAGTTTCACTATATAAAGAAACATCATCTATATCATTGTGTTTTAATCTGAAATTATTCATCCCTACTAAAATATATTTGCCTAATGCTAACATATTACTTCCAACAAAACTTGACCTTAAAAGTCTAAACATACAAAACAATTCTTTATAGGCATCTACGACTCTCAAATCGCTTTCCGTATCACTATCAATTGCATATCTACCAGCTAATGATATGGAACCATCACTTTTTCTAATCGGAATAATGTGATCTTGAACCCATTGATCTACTGAAGCATCTTCTCCTTTTATAATTTGATAATTAAAACAATTCGAATCATTGATATGAAATAGTTGACAGATTTTATTTTTCAATTTGTTTTCTTTCAATTTAATCATATCTTTTTCAACGATCATACTAGTATAAATATCTAGACCTTGTGAAAATCCTTTATTATTAATTTTTACTAATTCTAAAATTAAATTTTCATAAATTCTATCATATTGTTCTAATACTTCTGAATCATCTACATCTGGATACCCGATAACAATTTTTTTTATAAACCCTATAGAGCTATCTACAGGTTTCCCTGGCATTTCATCCAAACATCTCTTTACCAATCCTCTATCTTCCTCTCTAAACGATTCCAAGGAAAAAACAGGGAATCCATCTCCTAAATTTTTATCTATTGTTTTCGGTAAGTTTTTAAAAATCTCTTTTAAAGATGGTTCTAAATCCAACGGGTCTTCTATTTCTTTTATCTCTCCCAAAGACAATTTTCTTGGAAGAATTTTGAGTTCATTGATATCAATTTTGTCATTCATCGTTTTTAATTTATTTTTTCTATAATGATATTCCTAGCACTCTTCCTGTTTCCAAATGAATAATAGGACTACCTTCGCTGCCCAAGAGTTTGGCATACACATAAGATGGTTTTCCATTTATTAAATACGACATTCCTAAAGATATATTTTTGTAACCGAGTTTCCTTCCTTCATCATAAATAATCCTCTCTCTTACTTTGCTTGGATATTCAAAAGTTTTGGGATAATGAATACAAACAATTCTACCTATTGATTTGTCTTTTTCATTCGACATATGTAATGGAGGTGGCATGGTTCCTTTATTTCCGTTAGCTACTTTCATCTTTAATAATCCTTTATTTTGTTTTTGCACAGAATATCCTTGAATGTTCAAAAAATTATTGGGTTTAGGCAAAGGATTATTCGAAAAATCAAGTCTGAAATCTTCAGCATCATATGTTCCACTTTCTAGTATTCTATTTGAAGTCATTACTTCATTTTCTGAAATGACAAAACAACTGCATACTTGATTTGTCTTTATATTACATATTCTCCCTACAGATCTGTTCCATTTCATTATATCGTCTTTATGTTTTTCCAACCAAGCATTCCAATAAAACGAATAAGGGTTTTCTATTTTACCATTCTTAACCAAAAGTGATGGAAATGCCCAAGGGTGTAATAATAATTCTCCTACCCATTTCTCTGAAATCTCTCCTTCCTCCCGGATCGAATGTTTCAACCACTTATCAAAATCATCTGAATATGTCGTTTTTTTTTCTATAAAAATTTCTCTCACCGCATTTTGTACCAAAAGGAGATTTCTTTAATGATTTCATGAATTGGCTATAAAAAAGTATTCAAATTCAAACTAAATGTTAT
>JAHDDR010000025.1:19449-34186 GCA_020629255.1 Saprospiraceae bacterium
TCATCTGAATATGTCGTTTTTTTTTCTATAAAAATTTCTCTCACCGCATTTTGTGGAGAACCATATCTCAAGGAGATTTCTTTCATGATTTCAGGAATGGGCTCTAACAAAGTATTCAAATTCACACTAAAGGTTATTTAAGGTTTTCATGTATTGATTAAATGGCATTCCAAAGATACACGTTGAAATGATGCAAGAACAAACATAATTTTCGCTTATATTGTATATCAAAAGGAAGTAAAAAGCAAAAAAAAACTACATTAACAATTGGTTTACAATTATTTAAAATAAAACTAAAAATATCAGTTCATTAAACATCAAAACTATGAAAGAGCCACCTGTTTTCGAATTAATCCAACATTTAGATAGGGCAGAAAAAGGATATTTCAATAAATTTTCCAAGATGTTGGGCAAGGGAGACAACTACCTCATTTTATTCAATATTCTTTCAGATATGGATAGGTATGATAAAGAAGTAGTAATCAAAAAATTGAGAAAAAGGAAAAAGAATATTGCTAACTTGAGTGTCAGTCTCCATCATTTATATCATCTGATTCTCAAGAGTCTAAGATTATTCCATGAAAAAAATTATTATAAAATACAAATCAATGGAATATTATCTGAAGTTGAAATCTTATTGGGAAAGAACCTAAGAAAGCAGGCTATTAAATTGTTAGACAAAGCAGAACAACTAGCTATATCACATCAATTATTACCGACCTTACTTGAAATACAAAAAATTCAAATCACACAGAAAGTGGCGACAGTAAAAACCAATTTATTAGGTGAGATTAAGCAATCTTACAACACCATAGAAAAAACAGCTAAAATATTCACAGAGGAACTTCAATACAGAAAACTGCATCATTTTGCATTTACTTGCTATAGAATAAATTCCCAAGATGCAGATCATAATCATTCACAAACATTAAGATTTATTGCCGAGCACCCTTTTATGGAATCTACTTCTATATCTGAAGACTCTTCTTTTTATAGTCGCTATTATAGGAATAGTACCAAATCTACAGAAGCTCTTATTTATGCAAACAGGGAGGCTGCTCATCTTTATTATAAGAATATCCTCAAAATTTGGGAAGAGCACCCTGCTATGATAAAAGCAGAACCTATCTTGTATAGAAACAATTTATCCAATTATTTAATCAATGCCATATTCATCAAAAAAATAGATAATTTTGATTCGATTATTAAAAAACTAGAGCAAATCCCCACAAGATTTCTCAATGATCAAATAGAACTATTTCAAAGTAAAATCTATTTAGAACAACTATATCATCTTAATAACAAAGATTTGGACAATGCCTATGTTTTAATAAGCAAACATACCTATAATATTGAGAAGTATGCTTCCAAAATGAATTTTTCCCGCCTTGTCATTATTCGATACAATTTTTTGATCACATGCTTTCTCCTAGGTAAATTCCAAGAAGCGTTAACTTGGAATAATATTATTTTAAACCATAAAAATGCAGACCCCAAAAAGGACATTCGATTATTTTGTAGGATCATGGAACTCATTCTTCATTATGAACTTGGCCATTATGATTTGATGGATTCTTTATTCACATCTATTTGGAGAAAAAGAAAAGCAGAGTCTTCTTTTTTCCATTATACCGAAATGATTCTCAGTCACTTTAAAAAATTAATTAAAATCCCATCCCTTATAGAAAAAAATAGACAATATGAATTATTCTATCAAGATTTAGATCAACTTAGAAAAGACAAACCAGAATCCATTGGAATAGAAGAATTAAGCATTTGGGTTAAAGCAAAGAAAGAAAACAAATCAATTAAAGACATTTATAAAGAAAAATAATTTAGGTGCTTTTCTTTCTTCAGAGTTCTCATCCTAACCAACATCGTTGAAATAGATACTTTATCATCAAAATTTACTTATGCCTATTCAGATGTTTTTCCTAAATTTGCCCTATGAAATGGCAATTACTCTTGGTTTGTTTTTTCTTAATTTTTACTGCTAGGGCTTTTTCACAAAAAAGCTTTGAACAGCCTTTGTCTTCCCGTACCAATAATTACCAGATAAAAGCATATCTGGATACGGATAAAAAACAAGTAAAAGGGAGCCAAAGGGTTACTTTTAAAAATCCTTCCTCCGATACGATTTGGACCTTGCCTTTCCATATGTATTATAATGCCTTCAAGAACAATAAGTCTATTTTCAATACGGGATATAGCCGCATTCCTAGAACGATTCCCGAAGATGAAATAAAAAACGGTATTTGGGGATGGATTGAGGTGACGGGTGCGAAGGATGAAGAAGGCTCTGATTTGGAATACGAGTACATCCATCCCGACATCGACAACAAAGATGATCATACTGTGTTGGAAATCCGACTTAAAAATCCGGTACTCCCTTTTGATAGTTGTGCTATCCAGATGGAATGGCTTTCGCAAATTCCCAAATCAAAAGCGAGAACGGGTTATAGTCGGGATTTTTATTTCATGGTGCAATGGTACCCTAAAATGGGGGTGTATGAACCCGCTGGAAGCCGATTTGCCGAACAAGGACAATGGAATTGTCATCAATATCATCCTTCTACCGAATATTTTGGGGAATTTGGTGTATATGAAGTAGAGTTGGATGTTCCTTCGGAATTTAAAACAGGAGGAAGTGGTTTTCCTATCCAAGAAAAAGAAAATGGAGACAGAAAAAAAATCACCTATCTTGCAGAAGACGTTATTGATTTTGCTTGGACCGCCAACCCGGGTTTTATTGAAATTGTTGACAGATGGAAAGATGTGGAAATTAAATTGCTCATCATGCCCGAGCATGTTTGTAACCAAGAACGATTTTTAAAAGCGGCCAAAAACACCTTGGAGTTTTATGAAAATTATTTGGAAAAATACCCCTACCCTACGCTTACTATCGTGAGCCCTCCGTTTCATGGTTTATTTTCCGGAGCGATGGAATACCCAACGCTTATTACATCACCTACGCTTTGCGATTTGCCTTCCACGATTAAAACAACAGAAACCTTAACCATCCATGAATTGACGCACCAATATTTTATGCAAATGGTCGCTACCAACGAACAAGAAGAGCCGTGGATGGATGAAGGTTTCACTTCTTTTTTTGAAGCAAAAATTTTAGATAAATATTATCCGGAAGGTGTGGTTAATTTTGATTTTTTTGATGTAAAAATCGGATCGGAAGAATTAAGGCGGGGACGGTTCATGAGCACGAACAATCCAAAAGTAAATCCATTAAGTGATTTTGGTTTTCATTTTAAACATGGTAGTTCGGGCGATCTCTTTTATGGAAAAGCCGCTACCGGATTAATGACACTAGAAGGATTGGTAGGTGAAGATTTGATGCAAGAAATCATGCAGACTTATTTTAAGCGTTGGAAATTCAAGCATCCTTGTAGGAATGATTTTTTAGATGTAGTAGGTGATGTGGTTTATGAGAAAAAAGGGGAAGCCATGGCAGATGGTGTTTTGGATTTTATGAACCAATTATTATTAGGAACGGATGTTTGCGATTATTCGGTAGAGTCCATCACTAATTTTGAAATTCCGCAGCATTTGGGTTTTTTCGAAAATACGGATGAATGTAAATTTCCGCAAGAAGGTTGGGAAACGGAATATCTATCTAAAGTTATTTTATTTAGAAATGAAGGCATTACCGTTCCGCAAGAAATCAGAATTGTTTTTGATAATGGTGATGAAAGAATAGAATATTGGGATGGTAAAAAACGAAGCCATGAATTTATTTATCAGGGGCAACAAAAAATAGAATGCGTAGAAATCGATCCGACATTAAAAATCCCTTTGGATCATAATTTAATTAACAATAGTTATACAGTCAAGCAAAAAAGCCATGGTATTACCCGAGCTTTTGTTTCTTTTATAACTTGGATGGAAAATGTAATGGTGAGTGCAAGTGGATTCATTTAGACACGAACATTCCCTTATACACGTCGGACGTATTAAAAACATCCGACGTGTGTAAAATAAAAAATAAAAAATGATTATAGATAGTTTCAAATATGGAATCTGCCAATTGTGGCAATACAAAAAAATGTGGGGCATCCTCTATATTTCATTATTTGTATTATCCGTATTTGTTGCTTATCCCCTTAAAAGTTATTTAGAAAAAACCATTGGTTCTTCCTTGATGGTCGAAGATATCATGAAAGGATTTAATTATACCCTTTATACTGATTTCACCAATCATTATGGCGACGGTGTTTCTGTTATTTTCCAACACAGTGTAATTATCGTTGCCCTTTTTATGGGTTTGTTCATTTTTTTCATGGGTGGAATTATCGGTACTTTTTTCCATGCACCTGAAAAATATAACAGTCAAACTTTTTGGGGCAATTCGGCACATCATTTTTGGAGGATGCTGCGAATGACGATTTATTTCCTTATCATCCATGGCTTAGTCCTTATGGTTTTCTATTTCACCTACCTTACTATGTGTAATGGGTTTGATTTAGAAAACGAAGGCATTATTTTTTCTGGAATTAAAATATTATCACCGATTTATATTATTGTCCTTACTTTCTTTTTCATGTGGCAAGATTATGCTAAAATCATTTTAATACAAAAAGACAAAAGATGGGTCTTCAACTCCATGATTTACTCCTTGAAATTCGTTATATCAAAATTCAAATTTACTTGGGGATTGTATACTCTTAATATGTTTATTTTAGGTCTTGTATTTATTTTATATTATTTCATCATTAATAGTTTTGAAATTACTTCCTTCCTCACTATTCTCATTTCTTTTATCCTTTCCCAGACTTTTGTGATCACCCGATTAGGCATGAAACTCATTAATTTAAGTAGTGCCAACAATTTATATTCTCAATTCAATCCGAATGAATAAATACATCATTACCACACAAAGACTTGGACTTAGAAATTGGACATTATCCGACATCAATCCGATGACAGAAATCAGTGCAGATCCTGAAGTGATGCGTTATTTTCCTTTTACGAGAAACAAAGAGCAAACCACTTCCTTCATCCAGAAAATGCAAGAATTATTCGATGAGAAAAAATATTGTTATTTTGCTGTTGATATTTTAGAAACGCAAGAATTCATTGGTTTTATCGGATTGTGTTATCAAGATTATGAGGTAGAATTTGCTCCTTTTGTCGATATTGGCTGGCGATTAAAACCATCGGTTTGGGGAAAAGGTTATGCACCAGAAGGTGCTGCCGCTTGCTTAAAATACGGCTTCGAAATAATCGGTCTTGAAAAAATATATGCTGTAGCCACAAAGAACAATTTACCTTCCATCAGAGTCATGGAAAAAATAGATATGAGAAGAGAAAAAGAATTCATTCACCCTTATATGAAGGATAATGAAAAGTTGAGGTGGTGTGTTTTGTATAGCTTAGAAAAATAATTCCTCTATTCAAATACCTGCTTCGCTACCATCATACGTTGATGATCATTTTCATTTTTCATAAATAGGGCTTCGTAATATTCTCCCTTTGCCCACGTGTCTATAAAATTATCATAATAGGGAGAACCCGGGTTTCCGGATTGCCCACCCGGGTACGAAACCAAAGCCTTTACTTCATCTCCTAATTCAACAATTTGTCTCCACGACGGGCCGTGGATATCTGTCATCGCATTCAATGTGGAGTGTGCCCCCCCTACCCCCAAATCGTAACGGGAAAAAGCAGGGATTTTTGCTAAATGATCCACCCGTGATTTTTGGAATTTCGTCCAAACCGGAATTTTATCGCCTAATTTTTCTTTGGCTTCCATAAAAGAACGAGTCACGATATTTTTAATGTCTTCCTTATCTTCTGTTCGACGGTCATCAAAAAATACGCTGTGTGAAACTTCCTTCATTAAATAAATGGTGCGTTCGGTGGTCGGATATAATAAAGGAATATCTTGATTCATTTCATCCCAAATATTATAAAATAATTTTCGCCACCAAACCGTAAAGAAGGTCGCTGCTTTGGAATCGGGTGTAAAAACATTATCCCAATTTTCCAAAGCTCCGATTAATTCCCGATTGTTTCGGATTTGGGCAGAATCGAGATGAGCCAACATCAAAGGAAGGGCTGCTTCGGATTTCATATCAAAATTATTATTCTGCATATCCTTCATATCCTGAATCGTGGCTTTATTTTTTTTCGCCAACAAACGATTCGCCATCCTTCCTCGAAAAGGTTCGAATTTTTCCCGATTATATTCATAAGGATATGTAGGGGACGTTGAGTATTGGTTCGCTGAAGAAACATACCCTCTTGCCGGGTTTTTTATTATCGGATTATGCGCCTTCGGAATAAACCCTTTCCAACCCGAAGAAGACAAACTACCATCCCGAACAAAACGTCCTTGATTTTCTTCCTTTAAGGGAAATTGCCCCATCACCCGAATGGCTATGTCTCCTTCTTTTGATGCGAAAACAAAATTTTGAGCCGGTACATTATAGGTGTCAATTGCCTTGTAATAATCATCAAAATTCTTGGCTTTATTTAATTCGTAAAATGTAGTCAATTCATTTTTATCGGAGGCGAAATGTGCCAGCCATTGTGTTGCCAAATCTTTATTCCAAGTTGTTTTTGATTCGTAAGTAACGGGTCCCCAAACGGTGTAACGAACTGTATCCAAAACACCACCTACGTCTTTTACATGATATTTTTCTATTTTTAATTCTACATCTTTATATTCACCATCATATAAATATTGCATTTTATTTTCATCCTTCCATTTTATTTGATAAAAATCGGTAACATCATGCCCTACGTTGGTTTGTGACCAAGCAATATTTTCATTAAAACCAATAACTATAAATGGAATACCAGGCAAACTCACACCATAAGCATTTAATTCGGGGGTTTGGAGTTGCATTTCATACCAGATAGAAGGCAAGGATAAATCCAAATGGGGATCACCACATAATATAGGATTTCCGGAGACGGTTCTTTTCCCAGAGACGACCCAATTGTTACTTCCTACTCCTTCGGGAGAACGCTCATATATTTTGTAATCAAAATAATCAATAATGTCATTATCCGTTGTATCATCTTCGACAACAACGGGATCAAAATCCCATTTTTTGGATTTAGGAATAATCGGAGTTTGTAAAGGATCATAGTCCGGATATAAAAAATCGAAGGTATCTTTTTTAAATTTCTTTAACGTGTTGGTGGCTTCTATATCATAATGCCCGCCGGCCAATGATGCCGCCATTGCCTTTACAAAAAGAGCCGTCTTTTTAGGTGTCCATTTATCGGGAGTGGTTCCGATTAATTTATACTCTAAGGGATAATCCCCTTTGCCAAGTGAAGAAATATAGGCATTCACGCCATCACAATAAGCCATCAACATTTTCCAACCGTAATCGTGTTTTTTCCATTCTTCCAAGGCATTCTCCGCAGCGAAAACCATCCCTTTTCTTCTTTGTCGGATGTCTCTTTTCAAAGCCCGTTTTCCTAGTATTTCGGATAAACGCCCCTCGGTTGCCCTCGAACTCAAATCCATTTGGAACAATCGGTTTTGTGCCGTAATGTATCCTTGGGCGAAGAGGGCATCTTCGTTGTGTTCGGCAAAAATGTGTGGCACCATTCTGTCATCATAATGTACGGTTACCTTTCCTTTCAAATTTGGAAAATCCAAGGTTCCTTCAGGAAGCTCATGAATGGGAGTCGCATTTTTCCAAAAACCGGTATAAGGGTTCATCAGTTTTCCAATCGGGGGTATTGATTTATCTCCCAATTCCAAAGGACGGTTGAGAAAGAAAACCAATGCAGTTGTTATGATGAGTGCCAGCAAGAATTGAACGAGTCGCATACCTCTCATATATTTAATGTGAATGAATGCTAAGATTAAATATAAAAGATTGGTTTTAAAAATTTTACGGCACTTAGTTCACTAAAACAAATCAAAAAACAAGAAAACCACCCGAAATTAATGTCCCATTTAAAGAAAACACGATAGAGCCTCCTCAGAAACCTCTATCATCTTCGTGAAGTGACAATTATTGATAATAGACATTATTACCGAATAGTTAGTTTTTTATGGAATTTTATTTATATTGCCTATGAATACGGGTATTCCATGAATATATGGAAACTCTCTTAATTATTAATTTAATCTAAATTCTAAAAAATGAAAAAACCAATTTTTCTACTTTCATTCTTGTTTTGCTTGGTGAATGTAAGCCATGCTTATGTTGTAAATAACCCTACTGTGGCCAATGCTCAAGATGAAGAACTAGCTTCTGTAGTGGACGGTTTAGAGAATTTCTCTATGGAGGATGTTCTAAACATGACTCCAAAAAAATACAAGGAGTTAACGGGAAAAAAAATGGGCTTTAAAAATGCAATGAAACTAAAATTTGCTAAAAAGAAGCTTAAAAAACACATGACTAAGCCTAATGCTGCCATCGGGAAAGGACTTTATATCTTTTTAGCCATTATTGGTTGGGGGTTTTTAGGAATGGGGCTCAATGATGATTGGGAAGGTAAAGACTGGATCATTTGTTTAGTATTAGGCCTGTTTACTTGCTTAGGAGGATTAATCTATGCTTTAATTAAGAAGAGTAAATATTACTAATCAATCAGTATTAGTTATATCACTAATATTCGGTAAAATAAAAACGATGAACCATTTCATGGTTCATCGTTTTTTTATCGAAACATATACGCAAAAAATGAAAAATAAAATCAGAAGTATTGTATTAATATTCATGATAGTCTCACCGATTATTCTATGGTTTTTGCCTGCAGATTTTTTTGATAGTGGAGAATATATAACATGTCCCTCTGTTGCCTTTTTTAATACTGAATGTTTTGGCTGTGGAATGACCAGAGCGGTTATGCATTTTCATCATTTCCAATACCCAGAAGCTTTCTTTTTTAATTATGGGGTTATTGTAGTATATCCTCTTTTATTTCTCTTATGGGTACAAGCATTCATTGAACTTCGGAGAATGTGGAATGCAAGCCAACAAAAATAATCTTGATATTATCACAAATATTACTTTTCATTTATTTTGCTTATTGTAAAAAAGAAAGCCTTAGGATTTTTAGAAAGTGTACCCTGGTATTCGGTGTCATAAATCTGTTCTATTTTGAAAAAATCTTCAAAATAAGATCGGATCATTTCTTTAGAAAATTGGAAAGGTCCTCCTTTTATTTCCGGATTGTTTTGATTGAAGCATTTTAAAAATAAAGTTCCATTGTTATTAAGCAATCGTTGAATTGTTTGGACGTATTTTAATCGATCGTTTTCTTTTAGGCAATGAAAACAGCCTCTATCAAAAATATAATCGAAATGCTTTTCTTTTAATTTTGTATTTAAGATATCGTCTTGGATAAATTCGATTTCTTCCTTTATATTTATTGATTTCTTTATCGCTGAATGAGAAATATCAGTAGCGATTACATCAAAACCCATTTTTGATAATTCGATAGCCTGTGTGCCTGCTCCTGTTCCTAAATCTAAAAAAGTGCCGGAGTGGATTTGAAGTCGTTCCAATTCTTGCTTTAGATCCGGATCCAGAACTGGATGAAACCATCCCATTTTTTCTAAAGGAATTTCTTCATATATTTTTTCCCAATCAAAATCTCTTTTCATGATATATAGTAAGGATTATTAACAGTTTTGTAAAAGATCGTTGGTTAACGATATAAACAATAGAATTTAGTTTCCTTTATTCCCAGGATTAGGAAAAGGATTGCTATTTTTTAAATATTTATCCAACCACTGTATGATTTCTTGATTCACCTCTTCTTTGAATCTACTTAATCCATGATCGCCTCCTTCGAAGATTCTGAGCTTATGGGGTATTCCATGTTTTTCGAATTCCTGTGTCAAACTTACTGAGTTGCTCGATTTCACTCTCCAATCCGACGTTCCATGTAGCATTAAAATAGGAACATCTTTTTTAAATTTATTTACCCAATAGATAGCTGATCGTTTTTTAAGTTCTACTTCTTTGTTGTTCCGGTAATTGGGTATCAATTCCGCATACACCAATTCTTCCATTTTGGGCCTATCAATGATGGTTAAATCACTATTTGCAGCGCCTACAATAGCTGTTTTAATTTTGTCTGTTTTGGATAATGCAATATAAGTCATCATTCCTCCCCGACTCCAACCGTACATGCCAATTCTGCTAGTATCTGCCGATTCAATTTCTGCCAGAACATCGGTCAAAACCAAAACGTCATTAATATCTTTTCCTCCGAATTCTTCTTGCCCTTCACTACCCGTACTACCTCGATATTGACTAGCAATAACGACATAACCTTCTTTAGCAATTTGACCCAGCCTGATTGCACCATCTGCTATGACTAGTGAGCCGAAATATCTATTTCCACCTCGATTATAAATCACACAGGGATAATGGCCAGTTTTTTTTGGCTTAACTAAGAGTCCCTTTATTTTTAATCCATCACTTAAATAGGTTATGCCGTAAATTTCGATATCGTTTAAATATATATAGTGCTCTTTCCAGTTATTGGCACTGCTCGTATCTTTTACCAGATGGGTATAAATGGGGAATTCAGATACATCAATTAATTTTTCTTTTAGAAGTAATGGTTGGGTTTGAGATTGGCAATTAGAAAATAAGAGAACGAATAGAAAGGATGAAAGATACTTCATATTATAATTGCTTGATGAGTAAAAAATGTGCTAGAGGGATTATCAAAATCCAATATAAAGGAAATTTTTAAGAAAATCTCAAGGACGCAAGTTAGAGGTAACAATGAAAAAAACCACTAGGCGAATTCGCCTAGTGGTTTTTTTCATTGCTACTTGAAATCTCTCAATTAAACATTCGCTTTATGCTTTTTGAACGACTCGATCAAGCGGGGAACCACATCAAACAAATCGGCACAAACGCCATAATCTGCTGCCTTGAAGAAAGGCGCTTCCGGATCTTTATTGATGACAACAATAACTTTAGAGCTATTCACTCCAGCCAAATGCTGAATGGCACCAGAAATACCAATCGCAAAATATAAATTCGGACGAATAGCAACACCGGTTTGACCCACATGCTCATGATGAGGTCTCCAATGGGTATCAGCTACCGGTCTTGAACAAGCCGTTGCTGCACCAATCAATTCAGCCAATTCTTCAATGATGCCCCAATTTTCAGGACCCTTCATACCTCTACCGGCAGAAACCACCACTTCGGCTTCAGGAAGAGGAACGGAACCTTGTACCTTATCTACAGATTTGACGGTAACTCTCGATGCAGGAACATCAGCCGAAAATGATTCGACAGAAATATCTCCTCCAACAGCTTCGGGTTGGAAACTATTTCCCATTACAGAAACCACTTTAATAGCTGATTTGATTTCTACTTCGGCAATCGCCTTACCCGAAAATACATTCTTTTTTACTCGGAATGCGCCGTCATTCGTAGGAATCTGATTCACACCCGGTGCAGAACCGGCATTCAATTTGGCAGCCAATCTGCCCACCAATCCTTTTCCTGTAGAGGAATGCATCAATACCACCACATTGGCACCATTTGCTTCAGCGGCTTGGGCAATCACATTGGTGTAGGCTTGGCTATCAAAAGAATTCAAGGAAGCATCAGCTACAGATAACACTTTGGATGCTCCATATTTACCCAATTCCCCGGCATTGGAAGCTTCTCCCAAACAAAGGGCGATGCATTCGGTTCCTAGAACTTGAGCTGTTTTATAACCATAGGTTACGGCTTCAAAAGCAGCTTTTTTGAAACTTCCTCCTTGGTTTTCAGCAAATACTAATACTGACATACTATTTTATTTTTGATAAGTCGAACGACTTAGAATATTCAATGAATTAAATGATTTTGGCTTCTTCGTGAAGCAAACGGACAAGTTCATCCATGTCTTCCGGAGCGACCATTTTACAGGCGGCTTTTGCCGGAGGCATTTCATAGCTGACCACAGCAGAAAGATCCTCAAAATCTATAGGAGATTTTACATCGATGGGTTTTCTCCTGGCTTGCATGATGCCCCTCATATTAGGGATACGTTGCTCAGCCATACCCTTAGCCGCTGATAATACAAAAGGAGTGGCAACACCCACAGTTTCTTTTCCGCCTTCGATATCACGAACGATGGTGGCATCACTACCTTCGATTTGTAAATTAGTTGCAAAAGAAATGAATGGCATATCCAATAATTCAGCTACCATTCCGCCTACTTCCGAACCATTATAATCGATGGTTTCCTTTCCACAGAAAACGATATCATAACCGCCATCTTTGGCAAAGGCAGCAATTTGTTGTGCCACATAAAGGCTACTCTTCGGATTACAATCGATACGAACGGCATCATCCGCACCAATGGCCAATCCTTTACGGATGACTGCGTCATTGTCCGCAGGACCTACATTGATTAGGGTCACAGTTCCTCCATTGGCTTCTTTTAATTCCATGGCTCTTACCAAGGCATACCATTCATCATATGGATTCATAATGAATTGAACACCAGCACTGTTGAATTCAGTGTTTTCAGCATTGAAGGAAATCTTTGCTGTTGTATCCGGTGTTTTACTCACACAAACTAATAATTTCATATATCTTATGATTAATTTTTTTTTAAATTCGTCGCAAATATAACGGATAAATCCTATAAAAGCGAATTTTCGCTAAGCATGCTAAATGCTATGATGCGAATAGGGAGCGAATTTACTCATTTATGTAGGATTCATCCTATTTATAATGTATAATATGTTTGAAGGAAAGTTGTTCAAATTATGTCGGATAGATTAGTTTTATTAAAAAATATGTTGTCTGAAAATCCTAAGGATTCTTTTTTACTCTTTGCCATCGCCAAAGAATACGAAGGCTTAGGGCGACATAATGATGCTTTGGATTTTTTTCTGAACCTGAAAAAAGAAAATCCGGATTATGTCGGATTGTATTATCATTTAGGGAAATTATACGAACAAAAAGAGGAGATCGAGACCGCTTTTTTTACCTATAAGGAAGGAATGGAAATAGCCAAAAAGCAAGGCGATCAACATAGTTTGAATGAGCTGGCAGCAGCGAAACTTAATTTAGGAGATGATGAGGATTTTGAATGAGACTTTTTAAGATACTAGATTTTAAGATGCTGGATACTAGACAAATTCTAATCTAGTATCTAGTTAGATTTATATATAAAGATAGGAGTGAAAATCAGTTTCACGGGCCTTATTCATTTTAACGAAAAAAGAGCAGTAAATCCGTTTAAAACAGAATATTGTCTGAGCGAGTAAATGCTAAAATTTGAAAAATGAAGTTAATAGTTGATGCTGTCGGATTGTTGTTCTTGAGATTAAAGCGAGTTTTATTCTGTTTAGGATTTATAAACTTTTGTAGTGTTAAAAAATGAATACAGCCTTGATTTTTTGATTCCCTTATATATGCATTTAGATATTTAGACGAAAAATCAGACCTTAGATTTATAAAATTCTAAGCACCATAGGAGGCGATTTATTTTTGGTTCAAAGGTATTAAGGCCTATAAAACGATTTAGACCTTCTATGGTTTTCAGCAAAGGCTCCAAATAGAAATTAAGGTGTTCGGACCTATTATCAGGGAATTGGAAAAATGCTGTATTGCTTAGAATTCAAAATAATCTAAAGGTTGAAATTATGGAAAAAGATTTTGAATTTGTAATCGGTATGGATGTTTCTAAGAAAACGATTGATGTATGCCTGAATGATGTGAGGTTTGGAGAGTCGTTGTTTTTTTCAAAGTTCTCCAATAGCCTTAAAGGTTACGACAAGATGTTGGACTGGTTGAAATCGAATGGTGTTGTTCTCCGAAGCTCACTTTTCTGTTTGGAGAATACGGGTATGTATCATCGCCTGTTGGTCAGCTATCTGCAGAAGGGGAAGTTTTTTGTTTGGGTGGAGACCCCCGTACAGATAAAATGGTCTTCGGGTATCCAGAGGGGAAAGAGTGATCTGGTGGATTGTGAAAGGATAATGAGGTATGCGTACAAGCATCGGTCAGATGCCTCACCTTATGAATCAAAAGGTAAGAGTCTGGATCAGATATCTGATTATCTGTCGCTTAGGGAGCGTATGCAGGATTGTTTGAAAAAGTTACGGGTACCGATCAAGGAAATGGAGTCGGTTGGTTTGTTGTCAGAAGCGAAGAAGCTTTACCGTTCGGTATCGAAAAGCATCCGCTCCTTGGAGAAAGAGCTATTGGCACTGGATGAAAAGATTCGTTTGCTCATAGAAAAGGATGAAGATCTTAAGGAAAAATATGCTTATGCGACATCGGTCACTTCGATTGGATATGTAGCCGGCGTATATCTGTTAGTGTATACAAATGGTTTTACGCGGTTCAAAACACCCAAGCAGTTGGCATCTTTTGCAGGGGTTGCGCCCTTCGAATACAGTTCGGGCAGTAGTGTGAGGGGAAGGACAAGGGTTCATTTCATGGCGAATAAAAAACTGAAGACAGTTCTACATATGTGCGCCGTAAGCTCCCTAAGGAACAATGAAGAACTGAAAGCTTATTTTAAGCGGAAGGTTTCGCAGGGAAAAAATAAGATGTCAGTCATAAATGCTATAAGGAATAAGCTTTTGTCAAGGGTGTTTTCGTGTGTGAAGAATGAGCGTATGTATGTAAAAAGATAATTGGATTAAATTTAACGTATGAGGTTTGGTTTTTCTATAGAAATCGTTTTGCATCAAGGCAAAATGAATGTAAAATCTTAAAAAAATAGATACTATGATTAAAATTGTAGTGCCGTTAAATGCCAAGTCTACCAT
>JAHDDR010000026.1 GCA_020629255.1 Saprospiraceae bacterium
GTACTGTTTTGCCTGCTCCAACAGCCAAGGCATCTTGTAAGTCAGTGAACGCATCGGCCCAAGAGGAACCATTGTTTCCACCGGTAGCCGTATGGTCTACATATAAATCACCTGTTGCACAAGGAGGGCAAGTAGCACCACCACAGTCTACACCTGTTTCGTCTTGGTTTTGGATGCCATCAGAACAAGTTTCACAGGCAGGGCAAGATGAACCACCACAATCAACACCGGTCTCGTCTTGGTTTTGGATACCATCTGAACAAGTCTCACAAGCGGGGCAATCAGGGCCACCACAATCTACTCCTGTTTCATTTCCATTCTGTACACCGTCTGTACAAGAGGCAGAACAAGCGGCACCAGGAGTAGTGAAGAAGTAAGAAGCAGACCATGCACTCACCAATGCACCACAAAGGGATTGGACTTGGAACTCATAATCTGTACATTCCAAAAGACCCGTGAAGTTTACGGGTGGATTCAGACCATTTCCTTCAGACCAAGTTGTAGCAGAAACTTGTTTCGCTCTAATATTATAACTTGAAGCAGAAGCTATTAAATCCCAATTCAAAACAGCTACAGTATCGAAATTAGGGAAAGTAGCCGTCAAGTTCATTGGAGCATCACAAACACATGCTGGACAAGAAGAACCACCACAATCAACACCTTCCTCATCTCCATTCTGTACACCATCCATACAAGTAGGTTGTACAGTTGGAACGCAGAAATTAGCCGTTTCTGTTGAAGTGAATGAACCGCCACTCAAAATAATAGTACCACCATCGGTTACGGTATAAGAACCATTACCATAAGCACAGCAGATACCGTCTCCGTAGGCATCATTGATAGTGAAATCGTAACAACCGTCTACCAAACATTCTGTAACTACAAAAGTTTCTCCTCCTGTAACATCTGTATAAGGGCCACCAGACATTACTGTATTTCCGCCAGCATCTGTTACAGACCAAGTAGTTTCAGAACCATAGTTATCAGTATTAATGGTTACAGCAATACTAGTTCCTCCATTCGAACATGAACAAGGGGCACAAGTAGCACCACCACAGTCAACACCTGTTTCGTCTTGATTTTGAATACCGTCATCGCAAGTTTCAGGAACAGTATTACATACCGTACTATAATTATTAATTACATTCTGTAAATTAGCATTTACATAGTTTTCCATTGCAGTAGCTTGCCCCGCAGAAAACATGTACATACAGGCATCATTGGTATAATCCATGTAGTTCATGTGTAAATCTTCCGTATTACAAGAAGCTGTACTTCCATTAGTAGGGCATCCGTAGTTGGCAGCTTGTTGAGATGGAGTATCAGCAATACCATCATCAGAATTACAACCACCCCCCCAAATATGATCCATATTCAAATAGTGACCTAATTCGTGAGTCAATGTACGGCCCAAGTTATAAGGAGCACCTGGAACTACATCTTGGCTTCCGGTACAACCGGCTCCACTTCCAAAGGCAAAGTAATTGATTACAACACCATCACCATTTCCAGATCCACCTAGTGGTGAATAACCCAAAATGCCGTTTCCAGCATCTTTAACAAAAATGTTGATGTAACCACTCCAACCATTGTTATCACCAGTAACTTGATTGAAAGTAACAGCGGGATCTCCATTAGTCAATCCGGAACCAGCTGGGTGGTTTTGAGTAGCCAAACAGAAAGCGATACATGACTCTCCTTGGGTTACATTGTAATACTGGGACGTAGTATTTATCCAAGTACTCATATCAGCATTATAACCACCATAATCCTCATTCAGGATTTGGATTTGATCTTGAGCTAAAGCAATCAAACAAGCTTCGTTATAATTTGTACCTAAACCGGAATAGTGTACGGCCATAGGCAAAGTAACTGGATTGGTACACTGTGCTTTTTCCAGATCAGCTTGGCTCATGTATGCCTTGAATTTCTGTTGTCTTTGCTCATGCTCGGCAGCATATTGAGGGTCGGACAACAATTGCTCCATGTGGTGATCATGTCCACATGTACGATGAGACTGGGCAAAAGTCCCATGGAGTATGAAAAGTAAAAAAGGTAGTAATAAAGAATACTTTTTCATGAATTAAAAAATTTTGTGATGAAAGATTTGCCTACCATGAAAACAACCCAATACGCTTGTAGATAAGGTATCTGTTGAAAAAATCAACACTTAATAAAGAAGGAAATGGCTTGTTGAAATGATAAAACAATTTGGTAAAATTAGATTAAGAAATTTTTAGCAATTTTTTAAGGACGACCAAATATAGTAGAATACAAATATATTTTTAGCATATGTGACAGGTAAATATAATATAAAATGAAGAAAAATTCCCATTCATAGCAATACACGACATAAAACACTCTATTTGTTAAGAAATTTAACGTCTTTATCCGTTGATTTTCATTGCCGCAAAATTAATGCCTTGTTCAGAGAAAAAAACATTTGTATTTTTATTAGCTAAAGATTCAAATTACTATATGAACTCATGTGTTGAAACAAACGTCTAAAGTACAGGCAAGAAAACTCAATGAAATTTTATCATACACTTAATTGTTAATTATGGGAAAAAAAATCATGGCCATTGCAGGATTAGGATTATCCATCGTTTACCTCATCAATCCTGGTGCAGGAATGGTAGAAGCCATACCCGATGTTATCCCCTGGATAGGTAACTTGGATGAAGCCACAGCAACAGGTATTCTCATATGGTCTGCCAAAGAACTATTAGGGAAAAAGGAAAAACCAGATACAGAAAATCTTGATGACAAAACATGACATTTTGTCATAATTTTCATACATTTGCAATCCAAAGCCGGAACGATTTCAACATCTTTCGGCTTTTACTGTCTGAGAAGCTATTTGAATAAATTCAATAACATTCAATTATGGAACCAAAGTCATCAGCAACATTGATGGACAAAAGCATTGACGAAAGCAAACAAGGTGATGTTTTTGTAAAAGAGCAAATGCTAGGAAAAGAACAAGGCAAGCGATTTTATATCGAAAGTTATGGCTGCCAAATGAATTTCAGCGATAGCGAAATCGTTGCATCTATATTGGGTGATATGGGATATTCCCCCACCCCCCATATGGAGCAATCTGATTTGATTTTGATCAACACCTGTTCCATACGTGAAAAGGCAGAAGATACCGTTCGGAAAAGGCTTCGGGTTTTTGATAAAGTCAAAGCGGAACGCCCTGGTACTTTAGTCGGTGTTTTAGGCTGCATGGCAGAACGATTAAAGAAAAAACTCCTAGAACAAGAACAATTGGTCGATATGGTTGTCGGTCCTGATGCTTACCGTTCCCTCCCACAACTCGTTGCCGATGCATCGGGTGGGGATAAAGGCGTAAATGTTCTTTTATCCAGAGAAGAAACCTACGCCGACATCAATCCTATTCGACTCAATTCCAATGGAGTGACCGCCTTCATTTCCATCATGAGGGGATGCAATAATATGTGTTCTTTCTGTATCGTTCCTTTCACAAGGGGAAGGGAACGAAGTAGAGAACCCTTCAGCATCGTAGCCGAAGCAACAGAGCTGTTCAATAAAGGGTTCAGAGAAGTAACACTTCTAGGGCAGAATGTAGATTCTTTCCTTTGGAAAAACCCGGAAACGGAAGAAACGGTCAATTTTGCCCAATTGATGGAAATGGTCGCCCTTATCCATCCGGACCTAAGGGTTCGTTTTTCGACATCTCATCCGAAGGATATTACGGACGAGGTGCTTCACACCATGGCAAAATATGAGAACATTTGCAATTACATCCATTTACCCGTTCAATCGGGTAACAGTCGGGTCTTGAAACTCATGAACCGAACCTATGATCGAGAATGGTATAAGGAACGAGTGGAATCCATTTATAGGATCATTCCCGATTGTGCTATTTCATCAGATATGATTGCCGGTTTCTGTACAGAAACGGAAGAAGAACACCAAGACACATTGAGCATCATGGAATTTGCTCAATATTCGATGTCTTACATGTTTTTCTATTCGGAAAGACCCGGTACTCTGGCGGCCAAAAAATTTGAGGATGACATTCCTTTGGAAGTCAAAAAACGAAGATTACAAGAAATCATCCGACTACAAAATCAAATCTCGTTCAAGCAGAACCAAAAGGATATCGGTAAAACATTCAAGGTCTTGATTGAAGGTGATTCTAAAAAATCAGATCAAGATTTCAAGGGAAGGAATTCGCAAAACAAAATGATTATTTTCCCTAAAAATGGCGGTCTGAAAGCCGGAGACTATTGTGAGGTTAAAGTCACCAATGCTTCTAGTGCTACTTTGAAGGGAGAAATCATACAATAAACCGAGTACCGGACAAAAACGTTTTACATTTATGAACCTACAATCCATTAAGCAAAGATTCGGAATTATCGGACGCTCCCAGAAGCTCGACCAAGCTCTGGATAAGGCTCTTCGAGTAGCGGGAACAGAAATGACCGTCCTCATTACCGGAGAAAGTGGTGTAGGTAAGGAAGTGTTTTCAAGAATCATCCATTCGCTCAGTCCTAGGAAGCATAACAATTTTATTGCGGTCAATACCGGAGCGATTCCTTCTGGTACGATTAATTCGGAATTATTCGGACATAAGAAAGGAGCCTTTACCGGTGCCACAACTGATAGAAAGGGATATTTCGAAACCGTTGATGGTGGAACCATTTTCTTGGATGAAATCGGAGAAATGCCCATCGACACACAAGCCTATTTGCTTAGAATCCTTGAATCGGGAGAATATATTCCGGTAGGAGAATCCAAAGCAAGGAAAACAGATGTAAGAGTCATTGCTGCCACCAATGTTGCCTTAGAACAAAATATCCAATCCGGTAAGTTCAGAGAGGATTTATATTATAGGTTGAATACCATTAATATTCAAGTACCCGCTCTGAGGGAACGCCCTGAAGATATTTACATGCTCTTCCGGAAATTTGCAGTCGATTTTGCTGAAAAATACCGATCGGAAGCGATTCATCTGGAAGAACGGGCAAGGCAAATATTGGAACAGTATACTTGGCCGGGCAATGTACGTGAATTGAAAAATGTAGCCGAACAGGTTTCTGTTTTGGCCGAGGATCGTTTGGTCGATGCTGAACAGCTCATTCAAATCGTACCTTCTTTATTGAATCGGAACCTTCCGATTCTCCACAGTTCCAAAAATGGTTCAGGAACAAC
Organism: Saprospiraceae bacterium; assembly: GCA_020629255.1. Taxonomy (GTDB): domain Bacteria; phylum Bacteroidota; class Bacteroidia; order Chitinophagales; family Saprospiraceae; genus JAHDCE01. The sequence continues at coordinate 5,182 of JAHDDR010000026.1, forward strand.
AGGCAATGATTTTCAAGAAAGAGAAATTCTGTACAAATTGCTCTTCGACATGAAGAACGATCTGACCGACCTCAAATCTTTGATTTTTGAGTTGATCAAGGACAATAACCTCCGTGTGAATGATTTTCCGAGTGTCCATTCTCTTTTATCTTCTCCTAGCCATAATGCTCCACAATCTGCCGATAAAAATATCGTTCAAAAAGAACGGAGAATAGATGATTTCACGTTTTCGAAGCCAGATTATCCGCCTCGAAACCGAGAGCCTTTCGCTTCGCCGCAACCCATTATTATCCAGTCAGATGGAAACGAAGGGAATTTTGCTGAAACGGAAGATTTGGAAGAAGAATTGAGTCTGATAGAAATGGAGAAACGATTCATAAAAAAAGCCTTGGTGAAACATCACGGAAAAAGAAAGGATGCCGCAGAGGAATTAGGTATTTCTGAAAGAACGCTTTATAGGAAAATCAAAGAATACGACCTAGCAGATAAGTTCTAACATATGGATGCTCTTTTTAGATTATTTAAATTGATATTGATTTTTTTCATTTGTACGGCTGCTACCTGTAGTGTGAAGTTAGGACAAATCAATATTCCGGCAACGGCGAATACTTTTTTCATTCCTATTTTCCAAAGCACATCACCCAGCGCTCCCTCCGATTTGGGTGTTGAATTTACAGAAACCTTCCGAGACAAAGTAAGGAGGGAGACCCGTCTGAGTTTCTCTGATGTCAATCCTGATCTAGAATTCCTCGGTTCGGTTCAAAGTTTTCAGGTCACCGCAGTGGCTCCGCAACCCGGCGAAACCACGCAGTACAGCCGATTGACCATTCGGGTAAAAATAGATTATATCGACAATGAAGATGAAAAAAACAATTGGAACAGAACCTTTTCCCATTTTGTAGATTTTGATGCCAATCAGAACCTGTTGGATGTCCAAGATGATTTGGTGGATCAAATATTTGAACAAATATCCCAAGACATATTCCAAGAAGCCTTCGGAAAATGGTAATGCCCACTTTGGTTTCCAATGAAAAAAACCTTATTTTTATTCCCTTGTGAAAATGATGTGTAGTGCTGAGTCCTGAAACATTTCCTAAATACCTGAATGATCCGAGCCTACTTTATCGGATCAGCTACCAAGAATTGAAAACTCTTGTCGTGCAATATCCCTATTGCCAAAACCTTAGGTATTTGCTCCTCATCAAAAGCAAAATTGATAACAATAAGGATCAGGAAAGAAACCTTAAAATGGTTTCTGCCTATACATTGGACAGACCACAGCTTTATCAGCTCCTACAAAAAGATTATAACAAGGAAAACAAGGACATCGAATTTTTGGATCTGGAACAAAATGTAGAAACAGATCCAAAACTAGATCTACCCATCCTTGATTTTTCGAAGGGAATCGAAATAGAGGAAAAAGGTACCCCCGCCCCATTAGAACCCCTCGAAATAAAAATGGAAGAAGAAACAGAAGTTCCCGACGCATTGGAACAATTGTTTTCCGACCCGGATTTTGAACAGGAATCATTTAGTAAAGACTTCCCACTTCCAAAACCTATTGTTGAAGAGGAAGCTCCAATTGCTCCTATCCAAGAAGAAATTCCTTCAGAAAAAGAAGAAAATGCTCTTTTACTAGAAGAAACCGTTTTGGAATCATGGAACCTCCCGTTGGTTCCTCCCATTCCTCGTTTGGAAGATTTGATGGTTCTTCCCGAAGAACCCATATCCATAATAAAAGAAATTATAGAAGAAGAAATTCCTAAAAAGGAACCCTTTATTCTTTATTTGCCCCTTGTTCCCTGCATGGATTTAATTCCACAATTTGATAGCGTTGTATTAGAGAACGAGGATCCTATCGTTCCAGAAGAGCAAGTAAAAGAAATTGAATATTCAATTCCTTATCCCATTATTCCCAGAATGGATTTTCTACCCAAATTCATTCTACTTCCGAAAAGCAAACATCATTTTGATGCCCAACCGATCCTAACAGAACCTTCGCCTGAAAATGAAATAGACCAAGGAATAAAAGAAGCCTTGGATAAGCTTATTGAGGAACAAAGACAAGAGGAGGAATCAGAAGAACGGGAATATATAGAGAAAGAATTGGAGGTCATCCAACTCAAAAAAGAATCAGATAAAGAAAAAAAGATAATAGCAATAAAAAAAAGTGATGATGCACCTCCTGCAACAACAGCATCTTTTACGAATTGGTTATTGCAAACCAAGCCCCCCAGTATAGAACCGAATGAGGAAAAGATACAAGAAGAAGTTATCGAAGTCAAAACAAAAAAAATGACCAAGACCAAAAAATCATCCAACAAGAAAAAGAAGAAAAAGAAAAACATCAAAACAGAAGGGAAATCCCTCCACAAAATCATCAAGGCAAAAAGGGCTAAGGAGCTTAAAAAACAAGAACAGCAAGAAAAGAAACGCAAGAAGAAGGTGCTTGAATTTGCAGAAAAAAGCCTAAAGGAAAACGAGGAAATCGTATCGGAAACATTAGCCAAAATATTGGTGGAACAAGAAAAATATGATCGGGCAATCCTCATGTATAAGCGATTACGCTTGAAATTTCCAGAAAAAAGCAGTTACTTTGCAGGCGAGATTAAAAAAATTACTAAAAAGAAAAAATAATCATGGCAATTACATTCATTACAATTGCAATTTGCTTAGTCTGTTTCCTTTTGATGGGAGCAGTCCTTATACAGAACCCTAAAGGAGGAGGATTGGATTCCACTTTCGGAGGAGGAGGAGCCAACCAAATGTTCGGTGCTGCCAAATCAGGAGATTTCATAGAAAAATTCACTTGGTATTGTGCCATTGTTCTTTTTGTGCTTTGTATAGCAGCAAGTTACTTCGCTGCCTAGAAATAGATAAACAGCAATAATCTATAAAAGCCTTCCGGATATCCGGAAGGCTTTCTTTGTTTTCTATCCTTAACCTTTCTTTCTCCTTGAATATTCCTCCCAAACTGTTACATTTGCAGCCAATTAGAAAAAATGGCAGTTGCGGAATGCCGTATTACCATCCAATAGCTGCAAAAATGGCATGAAATTCCAATTGGCACAAAGAATGATAGAGTATAGTATCATCTATTAATAAATAATTAACTGAGATAAAAACATAATTAAAATGAAATTGAAACCGATTAATGATCGTGTGGTCGTAGAACCTGCAGCAGCAGAAGCAAAGACCGCTGGAGGAATCATCATTCCGGATACAGCAAAAGAAAAACCCCAAAAGGGTAAAATCGTAGCCGTTGGTCCAGGTAAAGAGGGCAATGCTATGAATGTAAGAACAGGAGATGTAGTTCTGTATGGCAAATATGCCGGACAAGAATTATCCTACGAAGGTAAGGACTACCTTATCATGAGAGAAGATGACATCCTAGTAGTCATCGGATAATCTTATTTTAATCTATTTTTAAACTCACTTTTAAGTAAAACATAACGCAAAATGGCTAAAGAAATTAGCTTTGAAACAGAAGCACGTGAAGGATTGAAACAGGGTATTGATGCTTTGGCAAATGCCGTTAAAGTAACCTTGGGTCCTAAAGGAAGAAACGTCGTCATCCAAAAGAGCTTCGGTGCTCCCCAAATCACTAAAGACGGTGTAACCGTTGCAAAAGAAATCGAATTAGAAGACCCCGTTCAAAACATGGGTGCTCAAATGGTAAAGGAAGTCGCTTCCAAAACAGCCGATTTGGCGGGTGATGGAACGACGACTGCTACCGTTTTGGCTCAAGCCATGGTAACTGAAGGTATGAAAAACGTAGCTGCTGGTGCCAACCCTATGGATTTGAAAAGGGGAATTGATAAAGCTGTAGTGGCGGCTGTCGCTTCTTTGAAAAAAATGTCTGACCATGTAGGAAACGACTTTGATAAAATCCGCCAAGTAGCAGCTATCTCTGCTAACAATGATGACGAAATTGGTTCTTTAATCGCTGATGCGATGAAAAGAGTAACCAAAGATGGTGTTATCACAGTAGAGGAAGCTAAAGGAACGGATACTTATGTGGATGAAGTGATCGGAATGCAATTCGATAGAGGATATCTTTCTCCTTACTTCGTAACGAATGCTGAAAACATGACAGCAGAGTACGAAAATCCTTTATTGCTGATTCACGATAAGAAAGTGAGCAATATGCAGGACATCGTTCCTATTTTGGAAAAAGCCGTTCAAGCGGGTCGTCCATTATTGATGATCGCCGAAGATGTGGATAGCCAAGCTTTGGGTGTATTGGTTGTAAACAGATTGCGTGCCCAATTGAAAGTGGTAGCCGTTAAAGCTCCTGGTTTCGGGGATCGTCGCAAAGCTATGCTTCAGGACATTGCCATCCTTACGGGTGGAACAGTTATTTCTGAAGAGCAAGGCTACAAGCTAGAAAATGTTTCTTTGGATATGTTGGGTTCTTGTGAGAAAATCACAGTGGATAAAGACAATACGACCATCGTAAATGGTAAAGGAAAGAAAAAAGACATCACAGCTAGAATCAACCAAATCAAAGCTCAAATCGAAACAACGACGTCCGATTACGATCGGGAGAAGTTACAAGAACGATTGGCTAAATTGGCAGGCGGAGTTGCTGTACTTCATGTAGGTGCCCCTACTGAAGTAGAAATGAAGGAAAAGAAAGATCGTGTAGATGATGCTTTACATGCTACTCGTGCGGCTGTTGAGGAAGGAATCGTTCCCGGAGGTGGAGTTGCTTTATTGCGTACCATCAGTGCCATCGACAAGGTTAAGGGTGACAATGCGGATGAAGAAACCGGTATCGCATTGGTCAAGAAAGCACTTGAGGCCCCTATCCGTACCATTGCTGAAAATGCAGGTGTAGAGGGTTCTGTCGTTTTGATGAATGTAATGGCTAAAAAAGCGGTTGCATACGGTTATAATGCACGCACTGAAATATACGAAGATTTGAAAAAAGCAGGTGTTATTGATCCAACAAAAGTAACTCGTGTTGCTTTGGAAAATGCCGCTTCAATCGCTTCTATGGTATTGACGACAGAATGTGTCATTAATGATAAGAAAGAGGAAGCTCCAGCAGGAGGAGGTATGCCACCTATGGGTGGAGGCATGCCAGGCATGATGTAATTCATTCCTTCCTTTCAAATATGATTAACACCCTATTGCATTGCAGTAGGGTGTTTTTTATTGTATCTTGTTCTAGATCCATCAAATTTCACTATAATTTAATCTCGGATTTTTTGCCACTAATAAATATAATAATGGGAAAACTACTTGTAATTTTATTTTTATTCGGACAATTTTTTTCTGAGGAAACACTACAAGAAAAATTAAACCAATTATTCAAAGAAAGTAAGAAATTTGAAGTGGCCATTCTTTTGCATGGTGGTTATGGCACCGAAATAATGGGCGTTACCCGATTGAAGTTAAAAAAAATATCTGCTAGAACCTATCAATGCAAATACAAAGATTTCGAAGGAAAAAAAATTAATTCTACCTTAAAAAAACAACAAGTAGAAGAACTCCGGGAAATTCTTCATAAAATGTTGGACGTACATGAAAAAGGCAAAAAATTAAATGGCAATTGTTCTATTTTTGATCGGAATGTACTCGTTAAAAATAAAAAAGAAAAAGTGTATATCAAGCCCAGAACAAATGCTCACTTGCAACAATTAGCTCTAGAAGGTTGGATAGAAGATTATATCCTAAAAAAACCGACGCCTCGGACGTAATTTATCTAACAATATGTTAATTTCTTTTCTTGAATTTGAACAAAAAATAAAAACGAATTATTTTTACTTTTTTATTAGCCTTTATTACGAATAGTTTTTTCATGGAAGGGGAATTAGAGATTTTACAAAAGATCAATTTCCTTATAATCAATTATTCGTAATAAAGGCTATCTTTCAATTAATACTAGAAAAATGAGATTTGCTATCATAACCATACTGTTGAATTTTACATTTTTAATGATGCCCCATTGGGCTATGAGCCAAGAAACCGATAAGGAAGAAATAGACATCGACATACAAGGAGAACTCCCTGATTCTGTGGCACAAAAATATAAAATCGTCGTGAACGATGTAGCCAGTCCGGATCATTTCTACGGACTTATTCTCAAGGACTTCACCATTAAAGAACCCCAAGGAATGCCTTTGGAAGAAGTGAACGAAAAAGCCCATCAAGTCATCAACCAAAGCATGAATAAATTCAGTGCAGAAAGTGCCGATATCATGTCGGATATTTTTACGATTTACGTCAATCAATTCACTGCCGAAGAACTGCAACAACTCGCTGAATTTTTTCAAAGTGATTTGGGAAAAAAATTGAAAAACGCAGATGGTCTTGCCTTCCCGAAATTATTAGAAGCCAAAAAAATGTTTGAAGAAATAAAAGAAGAAGAATATAAAAAAGTATTCGAACCGGAAGACAATTCTTCCAACAAGAAAAAAGGGAAAAAGAAAAAGAAGAATTAGTACTAAGATCCTATGGAAATGAAAAAAACAACGGCCATTTTATTCCTATTATTTTTTACAAGTTATTTTTCTTTTGCTGAAAAAGATTCCTCTTTGCAGTTAAATGGAAATGTAGAAATTTCGATCGAAGAAGGATATATTTCTTTTGAATTTTCAATAACCGGCTTTAAGGAATTCAACAACAAAAACATTACTTTTTCCCTCAATGATATTTTTAATATCGAATCTCTTTTAATAAATGGAAATAAGGGCGATTTTAAAAAAAGCGACCTCCCCTGTTCGGATTGCCATTATTATATCCTCCCGATTGTAGACAACACGATTCAAGAATTAAAAATTAAGGCAAAAGGGACTTTCGATAAAGAAAACAATTCTAAACGGGAAGATTATAAAGGATTGATTTCTTATAAAAATGAGATATTAAGAGCATCAGAACAAGCCAAGTGGTATCCTATTATTATTGAAGATGTCAATATCCCTTCTTATGCTCAAAAACAATTTTATACTTACCAGTTAAATGTAAAATGTGATGACTGTAAAAATGTATTTGTGGGTTCGGAAGAACCACAAGGACAACAAGGCATTTTTACAGAAAATATACCTCAAGATGCCATATTGCTCATTGCAGGGAAGTATGATTTCACATCAACTCCTTTAGGCCTTTATATCAATATGTCTAAAGAGAATATTGATATTTTAGAATCCAACATACAATCTATCCTAAACTATTATGAAAAAATTTCTGGAATCGGAATTAGCAAACGTATTGTATATGCACATCTTCCTTCCAATAATAGTAGATGGGGAGGTTTTGTAACTTTTCCAGCCATTGTAGATGTTAACCAAGAACCTAAAACAAACAGGTTACATTTTTTAAGTCATGAATTGGCCCATTTCTATTTTGGAGACATTTACCAGCCGAAATCAAATTTATTTTGGTTTTGTTTGGAATCATTTGCCGAGTACTATTCTTATAAATATTTATTAGAACATAGTCCCAATCTCATCCAATCCGATTATAAAAGATTAAAAAAAATCAGAATGGCTCAAATGATTCCTTTTTTCAAATCCATAAAAGGATATCATTTCAGAATTAAAAAATTGAAGAAGATCAAAAAAATACAAGACATAACCAGTATACATCGCTATTCTGTAGGCGGTTTCCAGTTGTTAGGTCTCGAACACGAAATTGGAGAAAATAAAATGCAAGAATTCATACCCCAATTCTTCAAAAACCTGTCCCATGAGAAAAATGGATATAGGACCCTCATTCAAACACTTAAAGAAATCAACATATCTCCGGAAATTATCACAAGAGTTAAAAAAGATTACCTGAACAAATTAAAATTTAGGAAATATAATTTTGTGAAAGAACAATTTGGAACAACAAACAAGTGAAATCTTATACTTTTCTTATACTCAAAAACAGCAATCCCGTCACATTTGTCTGTTTTTAGCATAAATTTAACGAACAAGTGTTAGCTATATTTGCGAATTAGCATTATATATGCACCACCTAACTTTATATCCTAACCATAATAATCCAATCTCATGATTGAAAGATTACTCTATTTCTCTATTTCCCTACTCCTAACAACACACCTCTTTTCTCAGACTTCTAATAACATGACCCTTGTGGGCACTTGGAATGGTAGCACATCCACCTGTGTGTATAACGAAACAGTCTGTTACAATGAAGTTTGGGGCTATGTCGATGGAGCAGGAAATGAATATGGAATCATCTGTTCACCAGAAGAAGTCCATTTCATCGATTTGTCCACCCCTTCCAATCCAACATTAAAACAGACTTTTACTGGTACTGCTCGTTCTATTTGGAGAGATGCCAAATCTTATGGAAATTATGTCTATGTCGTTCATGACAACAATCAAACCAACAATAGCGAAGGTCTTTGGATTTTTGATATGAGTGCCTTACCCGGAGGGAATATTGCCGACTTGGGAACACTAGAAACCCATTTCAATCGTGCCCACAACATTTTTATAGACGAACCCAACGCCCGTTTATATGTAGCTGGTTCAGATACTGAAAGTAGTGGGCTCATTGTATATAGTTTAGCCAATCCAGCGGCTCCTTCTCTACTCGCTAGTGTAGATTTATCTCAAAATATGGGGGGCTATGTACATGATTTGTTTGTCAGAAATAATATCGCTTATGTGAATAGTGGTAGTGGTGGTTCAGGCACTGGTGGTATGTTTGCCATTGACTTCAACAATCCTAGCAACCCTACCTATTTGGCGGATGTCAATACAGGAGGATACAATCATAGTTCTTGGATGACAGAAGACAACAACTATATCGTCTATGCTGCCGAAACTTCGGGAGTGCCTCTTAATCTGGTCGACGTTTCTGATGTAAACAACGGTAACATCTATACAGTTTCAGTAATGTATGAACCACTTCTCGGACAAAATTCCAATCCTGGGAACATGGCTCACAATCCCTTAATCCATGGAAATTATTGTTATGTTTCTTATTACGAAGATGGCGTTCAAGTTTGGGACATCTCGGATCCCAACAACCCTTTTCTTGCTGGATATTATGATATGATTAATAATACCTCTTATAGTGGTACTTCCGGAGTATGGGGCGTTTATCCCTTTCTACCTTCCGGACTCGTTTTGGCTTCTGATGAAACTACAGGTTTGTACGTATTACAATTTACTCCCCCTCTTTGTGAGGCAGGCACAATTACCTCTTCTAGCCCTCAAGATGTTTGTGATGGTGCTTCGGGTCTTCTTGAAACCGATGGCACAGAATCAGCCTCAGGAGGATTCAAATTGTATTTTGACAATACAGGCACGGGAGGAACGGGAGCCAATGGCTCTCCTTTCGAAATGGATGTGACCTCCTTCCCCTTTTCTTTTGATAATGATCTCAACGGTTTCTTATCGGGTAATGGATGGGCAGTATTGTCCGGAACTTGGAGTGTAACGCTTAGAGCCTACGATGGTAATAGCTCAATCTGCGACTCATCCAATACAGTATCTTATAATTTCCTTTCTATAGGTGATCCTGCCTGTCCTTCTTGTTCCGATGGTACACAAAATGGAAACGAAACAGGAGTAGATTGTGGAGGCCCGGATTGCCCCGCTTGTCCGACTTGTAGCGATGGTATCCAAAACCAAGGAGAAACAGATATAGATTGTGGTGGACCAAATTGTCCTGCTTGTCCTACTTGTTCGGATGGTATTCAAAATGGAGATGAGACAGGTATTGATTGTGGTGGCTCGAATTGCCTGGCTTGTATTACCTGTGATGATGGCATTCAAAACCAAGGGGAAACAGGTATCGACTGTGGTGGCCCCAATTGTCCGACTTGTCCCACTTGCTCTGATGGTATCCAAAATGGAGATGAAACAGGCATTGATTGTGGTGGTACAAATTGTCCCGCTTGTGTCTGTTCTGATATCACTGTAACCATTGTTGTTGATAATTATGGTTCTGAAGTTACTTGGGTAATCAATGATGATAATGGAAATACTGTTTTATCCGGAGGTCCTTATTCTGATGGAACCAACGGAACTGTACATACAGAAAATGCTTGTTTGAACCATGCTTGTTATGATTTCATTATTTATGATTCTTTTGGAGATGGTCTTTGTTGCCAGGAAGGAAATGGTTCTTATACCATTACTGAAGATGCCACAGGAACAATTCTTGGATCTGGTGGTCAATATACAACACAAGATATAAGGAATTTCTGTGTACCTACTCCTACTTGCTCTGATGGTATTCAAAACCAAGATGAAACGGGTATAGATTGCGGTGGCTCAATATGTCCAGCTTGCCCCACTTGCTCGGATGGAGTTCAAAATGGTGATGAAACCGGAGTGGATTGTGGAGGAACCAATTGCCCTGCTTGTGAAACCTGTTCCGATGGTATTCAAAACCAAGATGAAACGGGAATAGATTGTGGAGGTTCGATTTGTCCTGCATGTCCCAGTAACAATGATCTTTATGTAGATGATACTGCTACAGGAACCAATGATGGTTCATCTTGGGCCAATGCTTTTACAGACTTACAAGATGCTTTAGCTATAGGTGAAGGTAAGACCATACACATTGCGGAAGGAACCTACAAACCTACATCAGGAACACAAAGAGGTATTTTCTTTGATTTTCCTTCAGATTGTACCATTCTAGGAGGGTATCCTAATGGTGGATCTGCTAATAGGGATCCAGAAACCCATGGAGTTTATCTCAATGGAGATGTGGATGGAGATGGTACCCCCGCGGGCAATTCATATCATGTTGTTAGATTGGGTAATGTGAGCAACGTAGTTGCTGATGGCATTACCATCCAGAATGGTAATGCTGATAATGCTTCTTCTTTTGCCCGTTCTAGAGGAGGAGGAGTCTATTCTTCAGGTTCCTCGTCTACATTTATCAATGTTCGTTTTAACTGGAACAAAGCTATTTACGGTGGAGCCGTATTCGCTACATTATCCAATAGCATTACCTTCGAAAACTGTGAACTCTCTAATAATACAGCAAATTATGGAAGTGCATTATATCATTCCAACCAAACCAATATGTACATTAAGAGTACAAGGGTTATAGATAATACCGCTTTGGTTCGTTGTTCTATGGAGGCTAATAATTCATTGTATACAAAAATCGAAAACTCTGTATTTGCCAATAATGCTTCGAGTTTATCTAATGGGTTGGCGTTTATCGCAACGACCCGAGATGCCAATGCAGACATATACAATACAACCATATTGGGCGAAAGCAATAATCGTTATTTATTAACCGCTCAAGTCGGATTTGGAGACCAATTGGATATCAACATCTATAATTCGATTATTGCACACCAAGATCCGAGTTTTACAAAAGCTTTCTTAGCTCACAACAATAATATCTTTAATCTGAGTACATATAATTGTTATATACAAGGAAGTTCTGTTATGGGCAACACGAATAATAATCTTTATGAGGATACCGCCGGCCCCTTACAACTCAACCCAGATTATTCCCTCGATCCTTGTTCTCCGGGAATAGATGCAGGTAATAATGTTTGGGCTAGTTCACTGACTGTAGATATTGATGGGAATAATAGATTTTTTAATTCTGTAGACATGGGAGCTTATGAAGCCCAAACGTCTTGTGGTAGTGCAAGGAAAAAAGAAATGGATATCCAAATATACCCCAACCCAACAACCGGGCTTCTGAATATCCGAACTCAAGAAGAAAATCTATCCTATCAAATTATGGATATATTGGGTAGTTCTCTGCTTAGAACCCAAGAAACAGAAATCGATTTGGGGCAATTACCCGCAGGTATTTATCTGTTGCGAATCGAACAAGGAGGAGAAATCATCTCTACGGAAAAGATTATTAAAAAGTAATTTAATTGATAATAAAGACAAAAGCCAGCTAGTCATTTCTAGTTGGCTTTTGTCTTTATGGTTCCCTTTATAGTGATTTGCATACACCCTAGATTCCTTTTCTGGCTTAATTTCATTAAATTACATTACTTTTCTATTTTATTAATTTTATAGTATGAAAACACATCTACTTTTTCTATTCCTTTTTATTCCCTTTTTTGGAATTAGCCAAATCTCAATGAATATGTCTTTACTGGGCACATGGGATGGAAGTACCTCCACTTGTGTTTCGGGTATTTGCTATAATGACATTTGGGGTTATGTAGATGGAGCAGGCAATGAATATGCCATTATGGGAACTCCGGAAATTGTTTATTTTGTAGATGTTACTGATCCTACAAATCCGACTTTAAAACAATCTTTTACGGGGACGGGGCGTTCCCTTTGGAGAGACTTAAAATCCTACGGAGATTATTTGTATGTAATACACGATAGCAACCAAACAGCAGATGGCGAAGGCTTATGGATTTTTGATATGAGTGCCTTGCCTTCTGGTAATATAGTAAGCGTTGGCACTATAGAAACTGAATTCAGTAGAGCCCATAATATTTTTATTGACGAAGATAACGCCCGTTTATATGTAGCCGGTTCAGATACGAATAATAACGGACTGTACATATATAGTCTGGCAAATCCCGCTGCCCCTACCTTAATAGGCAGTCCGAATTTATCGGTGGGAATGGGGGGCTATGTCCATGATTTATTTGTAAGGGATAATATTGCGTATTGTAATAGTGGTTATGATGGAATGTTTATTGTTGATTTGAATGACCCTACTCTTCCGGTTGGCTTGGAATTTATTTCCACTGGAGGATACAACCATAGCTCTTGGATGACAGACGATGATCAATATGTAATTTATGCCAGTGAACTACCAAAAGGAGTTCCATTACATTTAGTTGATGTTTCTGATTTATCGTACGGCATTCGACCCGTTGCAGAAATGAAACAACCGAACCTCGCTCCAACTCACAAAGATAATACACCACACAATCCTCTTATCAAAGGGCATTATTGTTATGTTTCATATTATGAAGATGGTGTTCAGGTCTGGAATATTTCCAATCCCAACGCTCCTTTTCTTGCCGGTTATTATGATATGATAAATAACACTACGTATAATGGAACAACCGGTGTATGGGGTGTTTATCCTTATTTGCCTTCTGGAAATATAATTGCTTCCAATGTTTCTAACGGACTTTACATACTAAAGCAGGATTATTTGTTGCCTGCTGAATTAACTGAGTTTACAGCTAGAGCTGTAAATAATAAACATATCCAATTAAATTGGGGAACACTAACAGAAACCAATAGTAAAGAATTTCAAATTGAAAGAAGTACGGATGGAATTAATTTCGAATATTGGGCGACTGTTCCCGCCAATGGAAATTCAAACACTCCTTTGAATTATAAGGCATTAGACGTGGATCCTTATCCCAGCATTTCTTATTATAGATTAAAGATTTTAGACCTTGATGGCATTTTCCGCTATTCGGAAATCCGGCCGGTAAAAATTGTTGTCGAAATTGATTTTACTATTTATCCGAATCCGGTATCCAATGATGGAAAAGAAATTACCATTTCTATGTCAGACCAAACGACGGATCCCGATATTAAAGTTGAAATATTTAACAGTGCAGGTCAATTGGTCTTTAATGATATTCTAATTTTGGATAAACAAAAAGCTTCGTTCAATATTCAAAAATTAAGTCCGGGTTTTTATTTTACCCGAATTAAACATTCTAATTTTACACATACTGAGTCTTTAAGCATTCTTAGAAAATAATATATAAAACCACTGTAATTAAAAAATCACAGTGGTTTCTTTTATTTCTTTTCCTTGTTTTTTTGTTTCTTCTTGTGGAAGGATTTCGCAATTATCCCAAATTCCGGTTTCTAAGGTTTCAGCGTAGGAAATAGGCAAATGATTTTCTCTCATTCTATGTGCAGCCTTTTGATGCAGATATTCCAATTGATGTAATTCAAAAGAAAATTGCTTTTTATTATTTTCTTGAATAATTCCATACCACACTTTAGGAGAACCATCATTAGCGGGCATTCCTATCACTCCCGGATTCATCCATAAATGGTTTTTATTTTTTTGTAAGAAGGGTAAACCACAATGCCCAGCAATTATGATATCGGAATTCGCATCTTGAAAATTTTTATTTTTAATGTTCCAAGAAGTAGATTCAAAAATAAATTCGGATGTATTATGATATGAACCATGAACAACAAAACATTTTTTTCCTCCTAGTCTAAAAGAAATAAATTGCGGTAATGTTTTTAAATATTTTTTTGATTCTTCCGAAAGCTGAGCCAAGGCATACGGATACCATTGTTTCGAAAAAACATCGCAACGGCTCCCTTCATTAAAGTTACAACCACAATCATCTGCACCATCGATGAGATTTAATTCTACATTTCCGGTAATGGAATGAATGTCCCATTCTTTTATAAATTGAACACAGGAATCGGGATCGGCACAATACCCGACAATATCACCGGTACAAATTATTTGACTGGAAGGAATAGATAATTCTTCAGCTTTTTTGCATAACGATTGTAAGGCTTCCAAATTAGAATATACACCTCCAAAAACCAGCAAGGGTGTTTTTATCGTATTAATGTGTTGTGTTTTATTCATTTATTCAATACTTGTTTTAGGCTTAATCATTAAACAGGGAATGATAAAAAATAAAAAACATAAAATTGTTCCTATAATATTAGCACTTAATAAATCGGCGTATTTCCCTGAGGTAAAATGCCAGGCTTTCGGGTAATATCCCAATGCCAGAATGAATCCAAAAACCAATCCGATTCCGACGGAAAAATAAAATGATATTTTCGGAGGGTTCCAATTCCAAAAAATAAAAATGGGAGCCAAGCCGATAACCATGGTTCCGCTAATGGTTGTAGCCGATAAAATTTCCGGATTCATAAATACAGGAAGTGTTCCTAAAATAGTAATAATAATCATGGATATCCGACCTTTGGAAATGGTATGGGGTTTTGCGATTTTCAAATCCAAATGAACTAATTTAGAAAAAGAACTGAAGGTCGAATCTAAAGTTGATGCGGCAGAAGTTACCATAATAAAATTGGCTAATAACATAACCGGCACGCCTAGCATTTTTGCCACCCCAACGGTGGCTTGACCTTCTAGTCCATTTAATTGTGCAAAAATTCCAACAAAAGAAAATAACACGATACAAACAAAACCAACTAAAGCGGCTATCGAAAAACTTTTTAAGGTTAATTTCGGATCGGCTATAAATCCTCGGTCGGTCATGACCGGATCATGGAAGGGGTAACTCAAGCATTGTAAAAATGCAACGATCATTAAATTCAAGCCCATACTCCAAGACCAAGTGCCTGTTGACAAAAATGTTGTAATTCCTCCTTCGGTTTTGGGTGTAATAATAGACAATAAACTGACTAATATAATTCCAAAGAAAATCATTTGAATTACATCAGTCAAAATGGATGAACTCATGCCTCCTTTTAAAGAATATAATAAAGTAAGAAATGTAAATAATAAAATAGATACATAATAATACGTGCTTCCCACATCGCCAAAATACGAACCAATCACCATCGTGTTGGACCACACTTCATTGAATAAACGAAAAGCAATTAAAATAGAAAAAATAGCTATCGCTCCTTTTCCATATTTATATTCTAAAAAATGATGGATGCTTAAAAATTTGCCTTTTGTTCGTAATTGATAAATAATAATTCCAGCGACTAAAAATGATAAATAATACACTCCATAGGCGATTCCTCCAACTATTCCGAAAGCTAATCCTAAATTAGCGGCATTGGTAATTGATTTGGCAAAGAGCCAAGAAATCACCAAGCTACTTGTGAGCCATAAAAAATTAGGAGATTGATCTTTTCTACTTCCTTTAAAAAAATCGTTGAGTGTTTTTGCTTTGGGTGCAACAGCGATTAATAGGATACTAGATAGGATTACAAATAAAAATTGGTATGTTAAAATAGATTCTGGCATTATTTATTTAATTGATGAATGTATTTGTTCTTTTCCTTGATGGAAAGAACAAAAAATCAAGCAGATAAAAAACATTATTCGCTATCCCACCACACTTTTGCATTAATACTATTATTATTTGTATTGCTTGCTGCTGTATTATAATTCGTTGTGTTTAATGCGGCTTCATCTGTTGGGTATGGCATTCTTACGGGAATTAAATTATTGTTCAAACTGGCAGAAATAGTTTTTAATTCAGGAAAACCAGTCCTACGAAATTCGATCCAACCTTCATACCCATTTAATATATTCGCGATCCATTTTTGTGTGATGATTTGTTCTAAACCATCATTTCCATTTTGTCCGTATGCTCCATTTCCGGATGTCAAATAATCGGATGGCATATCTATGCCCCAATATTCAAATGCTAAAGCTACGCCTTGTTCATACAAGGTTGTAGGGTTTGCATTAATTAAATTTTTATGGGCGGCTTCTGCTAAGAGAAAATAAGTTTCCCAAGCAGATATATATGTACCATCTAGTCGATCGGTTTGCTCCCTAAAGATGGTTCCTGTTAAAGAATAATCTGCAACAGAAATAGATAATTGTGATGCATCCGGACCATTTAATAAGCCTTTATATTCTCCTGCAAAATTTTCTGCTTCCCGATAAAAAATGGTTCTTCTTGGATCATCATAATATTCAAAAATTTCTTGTGCGGTTTCTGACATGATGAATAAATTAAAATCCCCATCTCTTAAGTTGGCCATTCTAAAATTATTGGGTTGTGATGCAGTAAAATCAAAAGATGCATTTTGAGCATGGGATTGAATATAACTTCCTTGATCAAAAATGGATTGTAATTCTGAAGCCACATTTAGTCGGCTTGAAATTCGCATCAAGTATTTAATTTTTAATGAATAGGCAAAACGAATCCACGCATTTAAATCTCCATTATAAATAATATCGCCTTCTAGAGTTCCTCCATCCAAATTATTTTCCAGAGCAACAATCGCTAGATCCAATTGATCCAAGATTCCATTTTCTGAGGTATAAATATTTTCTTGATTATCATACACTGGAAATATATTTCCCTCACTTCCTTTTAAAGCTTCCGAATAAGGAACATCACCATACATATCGGTGAGTTGTGCCACCATATAGGCTTTTAATATTCTTGCCGGACCTTCATAAACCGATTTGGTATTTTCGCTGATGGCTTGTTCCAATAATAATTCATTGTCCCGTAAATTCTGATATAAAACCGGCCAGGGATTTCCTCCGAATTGTGGTTCGGATAAACTGTGTCGATCAAATAAATTAAAATCTATCGCTGTTGTATATTGACCTAATAAATTGCCAGCGACAAAACCTTCGTAGGACAATTCCTCCATCGTACGCCATAGTACATGACGTAACAACAAAGATGGGTTGGCATTATTCGGTGCATTGGGATTGCTATTTATTTCTTCAAAGTCTTTGGTGCATGAAACAAAGAACAAGACGATGAATATGATAGCTATTTTATTTTTCATTTTTTATTACCGTTAGATGATTAGATTTTTAGATAATTAGATATAGAGATTAATTATTTTTTTATCTAAATCTTTTATTGCCTATTATCTATTCTTTAAAAATCCACATTAAAAGAAATTCCGAAACTTCTGGTGGATGAATAAGACATATCTTCTACCCCTCCTACAAAACCGTTTCCTTGCACGGCCATTTGTTCCGGATCGAAATGTTTTATTTTTGATATGGCTAAAATATTTTTCCCAATTAATGAAATAGAAATCTTCTTTGACCAAGAAATAAATTTCAAATTACGAGGTAACGTGTACGTTAAACTAAATTCCCTCCATTTTAAAAAGGAAGCATCCAAGACATTATTTTCTTCATGGTTTCTATCGTAAAATTGACGATAGTAGGATTCTGCAGAAATTGCTGTTGTATTTTGTACATAATTCGGATTTTCTGTTGTTCCGATATTTTGAACACCCTGGGCAACAATTCCTTCGACGGGTCTGTTTTCCGTTTCAATTAATTGACCCGCCACCCCTGCTAACGCTTGGGTACGTGACACCATTTCACCTCCTTGTCGCCAATCCCAAACCATTCCGATTTTTACATTTTTAAATTTAAATTCATTTCTCCACCCCAACATAAAATCAGGATTATAATTACCTAATTTTTTTAAGGAATTATCAACGATGTATTTACCGTCGGAGCCGATGATAAAATCGCCATTTTCATTTTTCAAATAGCCTGTACCCCAAATGTCTCCGATTCGAGAACCTTCAGAAGCAATTATCCAAACGGTTTGATTTACATTATCATACACTCGATTATACCCTAAAGCAATTTGTTCCACTCCTTCGGGCAACGATGTTAATTTAGAAACATTTCTACTAAAATTAAATTGGCTCTTCCAAAAAAAATCTTGATGTATAACCGGCATTAATTCCAATAAAACCTCCATTCCCTTAGATTGAATCACGCCTCCATTTACTACTTGTTGATTATATCCGGTACTTTGTGCAATAGGCAATGAAAGAATTTGATTTTTCGTTTCGGAAGAATAAAAAGTGGCATCTAAACGAATCCGATCCTCCCACCATCTTGCATCCATTCCAATTTCGAAGGCAGTTGTTTTTTCTGGCAATAAATTTTCATTGGCAATAAAATTCTGATTGCTTAAGGTCGGTAATCCGCCGAAAGGCGTTTGTGATTCGTAAACGTTAGAAGTTTGATACGGCTGTGTATCGTTGCCCACTTGCGCCCAACTCGCCCTTAATTTGAGAAAAGAAAAAGAGGACGGTAAAGACAACATATTCGACACAATAAAACTCGAAGAAAACGAAGGGTAAAAGAACGACGTATTTTTTGAATTATTGACATTTGCCAAAGCACTCGACCCATCATTTCTTCCGGTTATATCCAAATAAACCATATCCTTATATCCCAACTTCAATAAAGAATATATACTATTGATTCTTTTTTTACCTGAAAAAACAAAAGACTCCAGAGGAACAGCCGCATTGGAAAAATTAAATACTCCCGGCTGTGCCAAGGCAAGGGCTTGAATTTGTTCATTATCGCTTTTTTGATCGAGTCTATTTATACCTATCGTTAAATCGAAAGAAAAATCATCTATTTTTTTTTCATAATTAAGGGAAGCATCATAATTCATTTCCCGATAGGATAATTCATGTTCGGCATACGCTCCATTTTTAAATCGATTCGTACTGAAGGCTCTCCTAAATTTTCGCAACTCACTAGAATAATCCATACCCGTTCTAAAAGAAAAATTCAGGGACGGAATAATTTCATAATTTAATGCGATCATTCCCATCAAACGATTTCGATCGAATGAATTTCGATTTTCATATAAGGTAAAATAGGGATTATCAAAAAAGGTATAATTGTAAGAATATTGCTGAACATTTTCTAAACCGGGCTGCCAATAATCCTTCATCGGATTCAGATTTGTTTGTCGGCCCATCCAAGCGACCAAAGCATAATTCATATTTTCTGAACCATAGCCACTACCGGGTCGATTATTACTTTTCGAATATATATATTGCAGCGATGTATTTATTTTTAATTTCTCATTAGGTTGGAAATTCAATTTCGAAAAAACATTTTTACGATTATAATCCACGCCCGGAATAATGGCTTCGCTATTTAAATTCGAAAATGAAAATCTAAAATCACTATTTTTATTTCCTCCTTGAATGGCCAAATGTTGAATGTTCGTTACACCAGTTTGATAAAAGTTTTTTAAATTATTGGGATGAGAAACAAAAGGAGTTGGTGCAATATCCTCCCCTCCATGAATTTGGGTATCCCCTCCCCTAACGGTCGTTCCATCGGCTAATGTTACCGGGCTATCATATTGTGGAATAGAAATTCCGGCATCCAATTCCGGACCATAACTGTACGTGATATTATCGTTGGTTCCCCCACCCAATCCATCTACATATTCGAATTCTCCATTATTTCCTTGCCCGTATTTATTTTGAAATTTTGGCAAACGGAACGCTTTGTCTATATACAAGGACGAACTAAAGGAAATTCCTAAAAAATCATTATTATTTAATCCATTTTTTGTTTCAATAACAATAACGCCATTCGATGCCCTCGTTCCATATAATGCCGCAGCACTTGGACCTTTCAAAACAGAAACAGATTCGATATCGTCGGGGTGTAAATCCATTATTCCATTACCAAAATCCACTTCTTGGAAACCCGCCGCCGCTTCGTTGGTGATATTAAAATCCGTATTATTATTAATCGGAATCCCATCTATCACAAACAAAGGATTATTATTGGTAAATGATGTTTCACCCCGAATAATTATTTTAGAAGAAGACCCCACGCCTGTGGCTCCATGATTAATTTGTACTCCCGAAAATTTGCCCGTTAAATTATCCAGAAAATTAATGGATTTCACTTCTTGTATATCTCCTGTTTGTAAACTTTCGATCGAATAACCCAAGGCTTTTTTATCTCTTTTCAGACCCAATGCTGTTACAACCAATTCTGGAAAACAGACGATGCCTGAATTTAATCGTATCACCAAAGGTTCAAAATTTTTAATTATCACTTCTTCCTCCTGATATCCCGTATAAGAAAAAAGGAGTGTATCTCCCATTTCTATTTCTATGGAAAAATACCCATTAAAATCTGTAACCGTTCCTTTATTTTTTGTTTCGATATAAACATTGGCACCTACCAGGGGCATATCATCATCGTGGTCATATACATAGCCTTCAATTTTTGTATTTTGAGCCATTATTATTGGACAAAGGAATAACAAGAATAATATCGTGTGGATTATTTTTTTCATACGTTGTAAGTTAATCTATTCTTTCAAATTGAAAAGAATAAAAATTAAGACATCATTTCGATTTTCAAGAAATAATTAAAATGAATAGAAAAGGCAAGTAAAATAATCAGGCAGCAGGAGGCCCTCGCAAAAGAAAGGTATTATATTTTATTTTTTGGAGAGAAAAGCATAAAGCAGAAAAACAGAACGTAGACTCTAACAAATTTTTTAATTGTCGGAAAACCATTTGATGATATTTCCCTAACAATTGCCATAAACCTTCTTGATGATTTATATCTTGTAATTCTCTTAATAATTGTAACGAGGATTTTTTTTCTGATAAAAAGGAAAACAATTCATTAAAAATAAAAGGTGTTTCCCATGAGAAGTTGGACAAAATATGGGCATCGAAGTTTTCTTTTTGGATGGCCATTAAATAAACACCACCACCGGGTGTTCCTCCTAAAACATTTTTTCCTTGCTCAATGAATTTTAGGGATTTAATCAGATCCCTCTTTTTTAAAGAGGGGCAATCTCCCCCCAACACGATTACAGAACGATATCCTTTTTCAAATACTTCTTGTAGGGCATGGGCAATCCGTTCTCCAAAATTGTCTCCTTGTTGTTTTTCTTCAGAAAAGATCACAAAAGGCAAACCCGATTTTTCCACCAGATCAACCGTGCGATTAAAAAGGCTCTTTATTAATGACAAGTTGGTATTGGAAAAAGGAGACAAGATTTTATGTTGTGCCTCTTCTTCCGGTGTCCTTGTAAATAATAATATGCAAGTATCCTTTCTATTCACGAATGCAATTACAGATAATTATTTATGAATGAGAAATAAAAGAGTCATTATTTTGGAAGAAATGTCTTGCTGGTGACTCGAAATTCATTATTCCAAAGTTCCCAACCACTGTTTTATGGTTTGAATCAAAAACATGGGATGTTTTACCCAATTAAAATGGTTTACTTTTTCTATTCCTACGTTTTCGGATGTTACGACTCGATGTTCTTTTTGGAGTGATGACTCATACTTACCCATCAGATTTTCCACTGCATCGAATGGAGCCATATCGTCTCCTTCTAGAGAAAGGGCCAAAAAAGGTTTTAGGCTTTCTTTCATGGCTGTTTCATAATCGAAATCATCCCCCTTGGGTTCGTAGCGATTGGTGAGTCCGTTATGTGCCCAATCCTTCATGAGTTGCTGTGCTTCCCGTCCTCCGAATTTGAGGATATTGCCCGGAAAATGTCCGAATATGGTTGCGATAGTTGGAATGATTCGTGCTGCCCATTTTACTTTTGTCCCTCCTTTACCAAAACCTCTGTAATATACGGTGCATGAAGCAATGGCCACCAAGGCATCTATCATTTTGGGGTATCGAGCCATCGTTAAGGCTCCTATTTGCCCCCCTAAACTATGACCTAACACGACAATTCTACTATCCGGGAATTTTTTACGAAGTTCATTCAAGGAAATAACCGCATCTTCAATCAGTTCTTTGTATCCGAAATCGACATCATAGGAAGGTCTGATATTAGAAGTTCCATTCCCCCGCCAATCCATGGTAGCAAAATGGAACCCATTCCGAGCCATTTCCACACCCATCGACTGGTAGTAAGAAGCCCTTACCCCCAATGCCGGCCAACAAAAAATAACCGTATCGACATTTTCTACAGAACGATAAATCTGGAGAGTATTCTTTACTCCTTTTCCAAAATCAATGATATGTTCCAATGGTTCTTGCATGGCTTTCTTTATACTTCGAAGCTAGGAGAATTCCTTCGGAATACAAAAAAAGCCTTGGAATAATTTCCAAGGCCTTCGTTTTAGTACCCTCACGTGTAATAAAAAATTATGTTCCTAACTTTCTCTAAGTATCCAAGATGTGCCTTCAAAAATATAGTATGTGTTTTCTACTTTAGCTAGTGTGCCTTGCTTTATATTCGTATCGTTTTCCATTTCAATTTTAGATGAATATAGACGGATAATCAGGGGTACTTCCCATCTAGTACCATTAAAATACACGACTTTTCCTTTGTCTTTGTCGAACAGTTTCAGTCCTTCCGCTGGTATGCTGATACCCGCAATTTGAACCGTTTTTAGTCCCGGCAAATGGAATCCTCTTTCTTCAGAATAAGGAATCTCCAATTCCCGATGCAAACGTGTATCCAACTCGTACTCCATGAGTGTAGATAACTGAGCATGAACCATGCTACTAGCCATCAACATCAATACCCCTATGATTATCCAATCTTTCATCACTAACGCCAAAATTTTTTCATTTTACATAGAGGTATAATTCAAATGCCAGACCAATTTTGAGGGAAACCGTTATGGATTATTTAATATTTGTGACACGATATTTTTTCGTAGAATGAAAAACAATATTGATCTTTGAATCAAAGAAAACACCTAAAATGGCATTTTATAACAGAAGAGAAAGCATATTTCGCAAACATGGACTCTATTGCTAAAAAATTTTGTTTTTCATTCTTTGGGTGACTGAAACAGCGTTAAAATGTTGTTACTTTGATGAAGAATTTTAGTAAATTATTAATATTTTTTATCATGCATTTGGCACATATTAAAAAACTTAGCTCGGATAATCTTTTATTTCGACTATGGCTTCTTTATGGATACCCGCATATAGATGAGGAAAGGAATCCCCATTTGATGCTTTTTCTATAATAATTTCCTGTTTCAATTTTTGGGTTTCTATTTTGAGTACGATGAGATCTTCGACATTCTGGCAATAATTCAAATAAACGTGATCAAATTGCCGGGGAAAACACATGTGGATAAATTTCTCTTCTTTGAAGGTAGGCGGAAAATATTCTTCCTTATCCTTAAATTTGGAAAAATAATTCCGGCTAGTAAAATGATAGACATAGGATAGGTCATCATTTTTTTTTCGTTTCCATCGCTTGTGGGTCCATAACCAGAATTCCGGTTTATCTATTATTTGTTGTTCTAATATTTTGGTGTGCTGGATGGTTATTTCTCCATATTTTGTTGAAGGAGATTTTTCAGTAATCATTTCGAACTCGAATTCGTAATAGCCTCTTTTTATTTTATGGATTTTCATCATCACAGCGGGAGCATCGTAATCTTTGGCATATTTTTCCATGCCAAAATTCACCGCCGTATCTTGGTTCAGAAATGTTGTCCAAAATAATTTATTGCTTCTGGGAGAAGGGTTTTGATCCGTTCCAAAAACAATGATGGAAGGGGTATTTTTATTATCCTCTACTCTTTTCCTAATTTCTTTTTTGGCAATTAAATTGGCTCCATATTTTTCTCTTGATGCCCTCATTTTCCCATCAAAAAATTTATTGGACAAAGGCGAATAGATACATAGTATTTTATGTGGAACTTGGGCAGCGAAAGAAACGCCAGTCAATTCCCAATTATTGTAATGACCACAACCCAAAACCAAGCTTTTCCCTTCTTCGAATAATCGTTCTAATAATTCTGGATTCCTGCATTTGCATCGTTTTACCGCTTCTTCTTCCGGCATACTAAAAAGACGAATACTTTCTATGGCTAAATCACAAAAATGCTGGTAAAATTTTTTTGAAATGTTTTGTAATTCTCCTTCGTTTTTTTCCGGAAACGAATTTCTAAGATTCTTTAGTACCACTTTTTTTCTATACCCTACAACATAGAATAAGATATAATAAACAACATTCGAAAGGGTATATAATACAGATAATGGGAAAAGCGATAGAGGCTTCAATAAAAAATAATATAGTATCCTGGATAGCATGGAATCGAAGATAAAACAAATCCCATTCCTTATATAGGAATGGGATTTGTTTTTGAATTGTATTCCTAAAGGATCAAACATTCAAATTAATGAAATCGATATTTTCGCCCCTATTGTCCAGATGAACATGATCACTATAAATACCAATTCCTCCGCGGAATAAGCCTTCACTACGAATTTGTGAAAGAACCATCCCCCAATCTGTCGGAGCTAAACCATCCCTAACCCAAAAATCAATGGCTTTGAATTGGGTATGCTGGCTTTCGTTGGCTCCTCCAATGGCACCATTATAAGCATTGGTTCGATAGGCTCCTACAATTATTATAGGTGCATCCAAGCGACTCCTCAATTGATCCAAAACTCGAATCGGTGTAATGATATTATTCCAAAGGGATTTGGGAGGGAATGCATTCAGACTGAAGGCATTACTGTCCGGATTGGAATTTTGTGAACCCCGCACCCACAATTCTTGTGCTTTAAAATGTTTTAGTCCCAAACCTTTGATGAATTGTTGGAAATCAGCAAAACTACCTTCTTCGAATTCTGGTTCAGTAGGTATGGTAGACTCATTTGTAGGAGTAACTATTGTACCGCCAATACTGCTATTCCAATGATTCAAATCTGTTTGGGTCGGCAGAGTAATATCTAATGTATCAAATACATTTTTGATGGGAATGATCAAAGCGGTTCCATTTCTGCTATTCGCTGCAAATAATAAACCCACTACTCTATTCTCATCATCCACAACTACAGAACCGGAATCTCCAGTATCGGCAAACATACCATTTATGTTTTCATCGGTATTGATTCGATATGCACCGGCAACATTCATGGAACCAACTCCTGCATAATTGATTTTAATAGTACTTGACACTCCATCAATAAATCCATGAGTGAGGGATGTCGTTGCTCCTTTCTTACTAACAGAAAGATCATTGTCGAATTCTGTTAGTTCACGTATGCCACTAACTTCTCCTATTTTGGCAATTTGATTAGAAATGGGTCTTTTTCCGGGAATTAAACGGATACATCCTGCATCCATAAAAACATTTCCGCTATCTAACTTCGACCGTTCGACATTTCCAATTACATTTCCGGTTGTATCCGTGAGTCCAAACTCATCAATCCTATATTTCATTTCGGGTTGATGGACATTCGAATTGTTATAAATAACACCTCCGACAGCGATCACGTGCCAATTGGTCAGCATCAATGGCTGGTTCGTCATTTTATCTTTGACTACCATACCAGCAGTTCCGGGATTAAATGATCGTTCATCACCACTAAAAATCTGCACCCTCATTCCTCCCATAATGGTATCATAATTGAAATAATCCGGACGAGTATTAGGATCAAAATTTCTAGAAGCAACCGTAAATTCTTCTTCGATAATATCTGTCTTCACTCCCCCTATTTCTTTTGGAAGCACATCTCCGGATTTCATGTTTTCTATTTTTTTCTTAACGAAAATCCGAATACATAATTTATTTGTCTTTTCTCCATTTCTATATTTGTACCCCACATCTATACCCGTCACTCCTTCTCTGGATAAAATTTCTTTTTCTACCAATTTTTTTAATTCGATAATCCTTTGGACTTTTTTCATTGTTTCAGTTTTTTTGAATTTTTAGAAATATTTTAATTTGTAACCATCAAATGATACCAAATACTAATAACATTATTTTTACAGGAAATCATAGGTATTAGCTTGGTATCCAAAATTAGCAAAGTTATATTTTTTTTCGATTTTGATTCATTTTTGATAAATAACGAAAAAGAAGTAGATTTATTCGACAATGAACTATCCTTTCCTGCCATTAATATTTCAATCACTATTTTTAGTTGATGAATGATTATTTTCACATTCAAATTTGAACAAAATCAACATGAAGGTTACTACTATATTTTCCATCCTTTTTATATTATTTACATTTTCTTTGCCTGCACAAGAAATAACAAAATTTCAAATTAAACATTTAAAGCCATTGCCTAAAATCAAAGGAGAATTAATGGCCGGTTTTGCTTCTACCGATATTACTCCTCCTCCGGGAATGGCTTCGGGCGCTCGTTCCGTTACAGGTAAAAAAAATATGAAGGGTTTTAGAACCCGACTCAAATGTAGAGTATTTTGTTTGAGGGATAAACATGGAGAAAATATTGCTATTGTTCAATTGGATTTAGCCTTTGGTTCTTTGGTTATGCACCATCAAATCGCAGAACGAATTGCAAAAAAAACGGATATTCCTGTCTCCAATATTATCTTAACAGCGACCCATACTCATTCCGGTCCAACGGGTTATCATAGTAGTAATTTTTATAACACTAACGCTGGAGCGGTTTCAGGTTTTGAACCCACTATGTACGAATTTTTAACATCACAAATCACCAAAGGGATTTTAATAGCTTATGATAATATGCTGCCCGCTAAAATTGCCACGGGTTCCATCGAAGTAAAAGGGTATACTCGAAATCGAGCCATCAAACCTTATGTCCAAAATAAAGAAAATAAACATTTGGACTTCACAGATCCCAAATTAGTATTTGAAGCCATCAATCCACATTTATATATGTTGAGGATTGACGTTGAAAAAAATGGAAAATATTCGCCGATAGGTGCTTTTACAACATTCTCTATTCACGGAACAGGGGTCGGGGATCGGGTAGATGTTTTTAATGCGGATATTTTCGGTTTTGCACAAAGGGATTTGGAATGGAAAATCCAAGAAAAATATAATACGACTTGGAAACCCATACATGCCTTTTGTAACGGAACAGAAGGTGATATCGCTCCTAATTTACCTTTTTATAAAAAAAATGGTAAAGAAAAGAAACGGGTTCCCTTGGATTGGTTGGCTGCTAGAAAGATTGGACAAGGAATAGGAGAAAAGGCTTGGGAATTATTCCAACAAATGGATAGTGAATTGAGAAATGGAATAACTATTAAAGTTGCAGCTAGAGAGATCGATATAAGAATAAATAACTCTATTGATAGTATTTCAATTAGCCAACACCCTTGTGTTGGGGCATGTACCATGCCTGGGGCATACGAAAACCGATCGGCTCTTTCTTATTTCATCAAGGATGGTTCCCGTTTAACCCGTAGAAAAAAAGAAAGTAAAAAAGAAGCATTAGAGGGACAAGGAGTAAAAAAGATGTTTTTTGGAAGAGCCTTCAGAAAATTATTTCCTATTAGCTCCTATCCTTCAAAAGTAATGTTTCAATTGGTGCAAATTGATGATTTATTGTTAGTCCCTCTTCCCTGGGAGGTGACAATTACTGCTGGAAAAAGAATGGAAGAAAAAATTAATTCCGCTTATGAGGTAAACAACATTCTCCCTCCTAAATTCATAGCCATTTCTTCTTTAGCTAATGATTATATGAGTTATGCTACTACACCAGAAGAATATTCCATTCAAAATTACGAAGGCTCACAAACCATCTATGGAAAAAATACCGTGCCTTATATTGCTTCTCAATTATATCATCTCACAAATGATTGGCTACAAAAAGGAAACATTTCCGAATTTCCCGATGTATGGGATGTAAAATTAAAAACAAAACATCGTTTCCCTACGAAAAAAACTGCTTTAGAGGTTAGAAATACTGTTTCTTCCCCTCAGTATTTTCCTAGAAAAAAAACATCTTTACTCACCAAAGAAGATTTTTGGAAATTTTCTTGGATAGATATTCTACCCTCAGATATACAAATACACTTGCCTATTGTCAGATTAGAGAAAAGTATAGATAAAGTAAGTTGGGTACCATTCAAAACTGAAATACAACCTATTAATGATGAGGGATATGACATTGAGGTTAGATTAGAGAAAAAGAATAAGAATCATGGGATATATTCTACAAAATGGTACAATCCGAAATTAGAAGAAAATTCTTATTATCGCTTTGTGATTCTCCCCAGAAATAAGCAGCAACAAATCTTATATTCAGATATTTTTAAATCTTTATAAAATCATCATTTAAAATTAAAATCAATAATTTAGAACTAACACTCTTTTTCTCTTTTTTTCTTTGGAATTTAAATGACAAAGAAAAGGGTTACCCTAATAAATAATTAGAATAACCCATAATTATGTAGCTTTTTATTTTTATGCTTTTTTAGCCGGTCTACCACGCCTCTTCGGTGCAGCAGGCTTAGTCGACGAAGCCTTTACCACCTTTGCCGGTCTACCACGCCTCTTCGGTGCAGCAGGCTTAGTCGACGAAGCCTTTACCACCTTTGCCGGTCTACCACGCCTCTTCGGTGCAGCAGGCTTAGTCGACGAAGCCTTTACCA
>JAHDDR010000219.1 GCA_020629255.1 Saprospiraceae bacterium
GTAGATCGCTCATGGACGCCCCTTTCTAGATAAACGATGTGTTACATTAAATGTTAAATTTTTTAACAAATGGCAATTTTATTCAATGATTTCGTTCTAGAATAAACTTTAGAATCTCTAAAGGAATTCTCCGTATATCATTTAAAATAGGATTGCCATAAGAGAAAATTTTTACCTCAATTTAATGCTGATTTTTTAATTAGCAAATTTTTAATTTATTTTAAAATTTATTTTTTATGAAAATCAAAACAATTGTTTTGGGCATTATTTTTATGTCCATGAGTCAAATTCTTTTTGCACAAATTTCTTTTGGAGTACAAGGTGGTTTGTCAATGTTTAAAATGGCAAAGTTCAAAACTGTGGAAGGAGCAGAACAGTCAGATTTTACATCTTCTTTTTTAGATGGTTACTATGCCGAAGGGTATATGGATGTAGCCTGGAAAAATAATTTATCAATTCAAGCAGGAATATCATTGATTAGTAAAGGCGAAGCACAACGGATTACTAGGAATCATGAATTTTATAATGCCTCTAATGATTATAGACAAGAAACCCTACTTAAGTTTGTTGAGCTTCCTGTATTGGCAAAATATAATTTATCATTAAATGAGAAGGTGAAATTGCAATTGGGTGCTGGGGTGAGTGCAGGATATTTGTATCAAATAAAAAATAAGATTCGGCAAAATTGGAAAGTGACTACCGAAGAAATAGCCATAAATACAGATCCCAATTCTCCGATAAAAATAAATAGATGGGATATCTCTCCTATTGCTGATTTATCCATGTCTCGAATGACTAAAGTAGGCGATTTCAAAGTAGGTTTTAGGGGATCTTTTGATCTGACGAATCAAATAAAAATTGAGGATAATGCACCATTCGAATACGTAGAAAAAAATTATAATTGGGGAATGGTTTTTTATGCCGGATACGTAATTAATAAAGGTCAATTTAAAAAATCATAGTAAATTTCAGGCTTGAAAATTTAGATCGAAAATAACTAGTCCCCTGCTAAATTTAAATTCAGCAGGGGACGTTGTTTTTATTGGATGACGATTTTACCGGTATATGTTTTTCCTTCATCTAACGACTGTATTTTGAAGAAGTAAACCCCTGGTGGTAATTCATTTCTTTTCAATAGATATTCGTTGTCAATTTCTTTAGAGAACATATTTTTCCCGTTGACATGATAAATGTCAAGTCGGTGGCGAGAAGTATTGATATCTTTGATTCGAATATATGTATAATGCGTAAAAGGATTCGGATACACCTCTACTTGCGTTTCGTTTTCTTCTGAAACATGAACAGATGTAGTTAGATAGAAATTTTCTCCAATGGTATGGTATGTAGTATTCGTTATGATAGGTTCGTTGAAGTCGAAATAAATACCCGCATCATTTTCAATCACCGTTCCTAAGGCATTATTGGCTTGCTGTTTTATTTTGAACTGGACAAAACCATGTGAAGCCGGTTCGTTGGTTGTACTGTCGGGTAAATGGATGTTATTGAACGTGAATTCCAATAATCCAGTTTGGGATAAATCCATTTCGTAAGGATGGCTCGCTATAACATTGTGAAGGGTCGTTGGGTCTAAATATTCGGATAATTGATCTCGAATCACAACCGTAAATGCAGTATCCGTACCCGTGTTCTGGAACCGGATTTTATATTCCAGCATATCCGTTTTTTCTATGTAATGTTCTTCCCCGTACCCGAAAGGAACAGCGGCTTTGTCATTTGGGTCATAAGAACCTCTATTTTCTTCGCAATGAATATCTTCAAATGATGATTCTGAAAAATCTCCAAAAATATTGACCATACCCAAGGAGAACGGATCGCCCTCCATCGCAACACATCCTTCCACAGCCGCCGTTTCGAACATGGACATGTCGGGGTGTTCAAGGCTCTGTTCGGCAATGAGCCTCCACGTAGCACCATTTTTAGGATAGGAAAATATTATCTGTTCTCCACTCAAAAGTTGTACACCTCCTTGTTCCCGCATGATGTGGTCTTCAAAAACATTATAGAATCGTTCATTCATCATGTCTCCACTGCCAATGTTGATGATTTTGAATTTGACAGAGTCGCCTTCACATTCTACTTCTACCTCAATTTCGGATTCATCCCAATTCGGAGAATGAGGTACACATAAAGTATCCGGATAAATATGAACTTCACTGCAATGCGTTTGTCCCAGAATGGTAGAGTCACAATTCAAATAAACCTCAATTCTGAAAGAACCACAATCCCCTTGCTCAAGAAGACCGATGTCGAATGTATATGTGTCTCCAGATTGACTGACAAAGGGAACGGTGCTGCTTACATATTCGAGGAAAGGGTCAAGTGTGACTTCAACCCAAGTATCTTGTTCGTCCATCAGACCATTGTTGCAATAGGAGATATAGATATTGTTGTTAAAACATCTACGCAAGAAAGGTGTGGATATTTGAACGTCGAGTACAGGGCAATTGTATGTCGGGATAAGGAAGAAATCCAAGGAGTCAATACTAGGGAAGCTATCTAAGAGCGAGACCGTTTCACCATTGGGCGCACAATCCAATCCCCAGAGTTCATTGGGTGGAGTTACTGTCACTTGATATTCTCCTGTGTCACAATCGATATTATATTCTCCATAGGCATTGGAATAAGCATAAAATGTTTCCTCTCCCTCGGCTTTTACAAACCAACCTTCAAGCGGAATATCCCCTTCGGTTTCTGTACAATCATGATCGTTGTCTCTAAACAATTTACCAGATATTTCTCCGCTATAAAGGTGCCCATTTTCATCGGTTTTTAAAATATAGGTTCCTGTAGCCTGTACTACATAGGCATTGTTGTCGGTATGGATGCCTCCTAAAAGATAAAAACCTCCATCGGGATCCACTTCTAGATTAAATGCTTCACCTACGTTTTTAATGGGATAAGAGCGTTGGCTGTATACATCTCCATTCGAGTCGATCAATACTAGAATGGGATTGAAATATGAAAGGTATCCAGGAATAGTGCTAGGGAAAACTTGGGTTCCAGTAATTGCATAATTCCCATTGCCAATTGGTTTTATTTTTTTACCCCAATGTGGCATCTGAAAATTGGTTTCTATTTTCTTGTTGATAAGGATGTTGCCATCGGCATCCAGATGAGTGAAATGTATTTTTTCGTTTTGACTTATCAGTCCGTTGATACCTGTTAGTATGAATTCTCCTAACTCGTTTTCAAATATATCTTCAAAACGGATATGTTCCGGAGCATCTATTTCCTGTTGCCATATAACATTCCCATTTTTATCTGTCCGCAAAATAAAACCATATTTTTCATCGGGGAAAATAGTTGGATCGTTGATATATCTTTGTCCAACTAAAACATAGTCCTCATTTTGAGTTTGTATGATATTTTTGATATAATAAGGATAAGAGAAGGTGTCGAATTCATAGGATAGGCTAAAGATTTCATTTCCATTAGTATCTAACTTTAGGAGAGTGGATACTTTTCCCAAAATAGAATCGGTTTGATATCCGGCTAAAACCAAATGACCATCCGAATCTTGAATAATTTTGTCGAATTGACTATTGTCACTCATTCCAAATTCATAGTATTGAGACCATACTTCATTACCTAAAGCATCAATACGGCGGATATAGGTGCCGAGATATGAAACAGGAGAACCATCGGTTTCCCAACGGATAGGAGTTGTTGTAACAAAGCCTCCTCCTGCAAGCTCTACAATTCCGTTAGTGTATGCATACCCTTCAGCGGTTAACAAATCACCTAATCCCTGAGGAACGTGCTCTTGTAACCATTGTATATCGCCTTCAGAGTTGGTCTTTAAAAGGAATTGCTCTCCTTGGGAGGAGGAGTTAAGGTTCTTTTTACCACTGTGGATAAAACCACCATCTTGGGTTCTTATACCTGAAGTGGCAAACAAGGTGTCAGCTCCATAAGTTTTTACCCAACCTTGGGCAAAAGTGAGTGTAGAGATAAACCAAATGATGCTAAGTGTAATTGTAATCTTTTTCATGACTAGGATTTTCCTTTTTTTAATAGTTGAATTCGAGATTATCAAAATCAATCAACACTTCAAAATTCATATTATTCCTCTTATGAATCAAAAACAAATATTAAATATTCTAAAAGAATAATTTTTGTTAACTTTGGATAAATTATTGATATACAATTTTTTATTTTGATAAATTCTAATAAAAATATAACGGATAAACTTTGGTTGATGTATGTGAATTTAACCAAAGAGGAACATAGAAGACTAAAAAAGGTACTTCGATCTCCCATTTATAACAAAGAGGACGCCTTAGTTCGTCTATTTGAGTGCTTGTCGAAATCCAAGGAACTACCTGAGCCAAAGAAAGCATTCTCCCAAGTGTTTGGGGATAAAAAATTTGATATGGGCAGTTATTATGCCCTGAAATCCCGTTTGTACCAAATGATGCTTCGGTTTTTGAAATTGGAACAACTGGAACATAGACCCGTGGAAGCCGAAATTAAGTTATTGGAGGTGTTCAGGGAAAAAAAATTGGATGCCTTTTTTTTTCAAACACTGAAAAAAGCCAAAAAAAAATTGGAACAAAGTTCCGAAAGGAATAGCAATTTTCATTTTTATCAATATCGTTTGGAATGGGAACAATTTGAAATGAAAGGTCGTGAAACTAGAATCCGGCAAACCAATTTGCAGCCGATGACCAATGACTTGAATTCTTTTTTCATGGCAGAAACCTTACGTTGGGCAGTTGTAATGGAATCTCATAAAGCGGTGTATAATTCCGAATATTTCCAACCATTTTTGCCAAAGGTATTAGAACTTTGCGAGCAAGAAGAATATCTCAAAATTCCGGCAGTATCGATGTATTATTTTTGTTACAAAGCCTTGGTCGAACCTCAAGACGAAAATCATTTTTTAAGACTTAAAGAATTGATAAAAAAACAAGGGCAACTTTTCCCAACCCACGAATTAACGGAGCTATATACCATTGCCATTAATTATGGGGTGAAAAAATTGAATATAGGTAGGGAAGATTATTTACATATATTATTTGATTTGTATCGTTCGGGTTTGGAAAATGGAATATTTTTTAAGGATGGTATTTTATCCCGATGGACATATACGAATATTATAACCATAGCACTCAGGATATCTGAACTGGAATGGTGCAGAAAATTTATTGAAACGCATAAAAAGTACTTGGAAAAACCTTTTGCAGAAAACAGCTATCATTACAATTTGGCAAGATATTACTATTATAGGAAGAAATATGAGAAGGCGATGCCTCTGTTGGTCCAAACCCAATTGGATGATGTCCTCCTTCATCTTTCTTCCAAAGTTTTATTATTGAAAATGTATTATGAACTGAATGAATATGATGCACTTGATTTTTTATTGAATAGTATGGCTTCCTATTTGAATCGGAATAAAGTGATTAGTTATCATAAAAAAAATTATTCCAATATTGTGCAATTAAGCAAAAAAATAATCGCCATCAATCAATTCGATAAAAGAGAAATCGATAGGCTTAAAAATAAAATCGAGAATACTGAAATTCTTACCGAAAGAAAATGGTTTATAGAGCAAGTGGAAAAATTAAAATAAGAGGATGTCTGATAAGTAAAATAAGAGGTCTGAGGTTTTTCTATAGGGAAAAGATACCTACCCGAATGCCTCTTACCTTTTCAGACAGCCCCTTAAAAAAATTATTTATTTTCTTTTGTTTCTGCCCACTCATTATAAAGCTGAACCACTTCTTGGAATTCTTCAG
>JAHDDR010000220.1 GCA_020629255.1 Saprospiraceae bacterium
AAGAATTCGCTCAGCGTATTTCTCAAATGACTTGCCAATCTAAAACCGAAGCTTTAAAAGAAGTAGATTTATCTATCGAACGAATTTATTATTATGCCGCTATGGCGGATAAATATGATGGCAACGTACATTCCACTGTTTTCAGAAATGTTACCCTAGCGATGCCAGAAGGAATTGGTGTGATGGGTGTGGCTTGTCCGGATGAATTTCCATTATTAGGATTTATTTCTACCATTATTCCTTGCTTGGCAATGGGAAATAATGTGGTCGTCGTTCCTTCACAAACTTCACCCTTTTCTGCTACTGATTTTTATCAAATCTTAGAAACATCGGATATGCCAGGAGGAACGGTCAATATCGTTACCGGAAATAAAGACGAATTAATGGAAGTAATGGCGAAGCATTATGATGTGGATGGCATTTGGTATTTCGGTTCGAAGGAAGGAAGTAAAATGATCGAATTATTAGGTACAGATAATATGAAACGTACCTGGGTGAATTATGGGCTTCATAGAAATTGGACGGATAAATCACACGGGGAAGGTGAAACATTTTTAAGGCATGCGAGCCAGATAAAAAATATCTGGGTCCCGTATGGTGCATAATTTTTAAATCAAAAATTATCCCTTTCATCATCACTTAAAAATTAAATAAACAATGAAAGAAAATCATTATACAGATACAAGCATCCATATAGAAGCTAAAAAAGGAGACATTGCCGAAACGATTTTATTGCCCGGCGATCCTTTGCGTGCCAAATATGTGGCAGAGAATTTTTTAGAAGATGCCGTTTGTTATAATCGGGTTCGGAATATGTTTGGTTACACCGGCACCTATAATGGCAAAAGAGTTTCGATTCAAGGCTCAGGTATGGGTATGGGTAGTACTGCTATTTATGTGAATGAATTGGTGGAAACCTATGGTGTGAAAAATTTAATACGTGTGGGTACTTGTGGAGCCATACAGGAAAATTTGGAAGTGGGTCAAGTACTTTTGGCGATGAGTGCTTCGGGAGATTCTGGTGCCAATATGGCCTATTTCAATGGTTTTCAATACGCTGCTACTGCCGATTTTAATTTATTAATGAAGGCGTACAATATTGCTCAAGAATTAAACATCAATACGATACAAGGTTCTATTTTTTCTACCGATACGTTTTATGATGATAATCCGACTCGCTGGGACAAATGGGAACGGCATGGAATTTTGGGTGTTGAAATGGAAACCCAAATTTTATTTACCATTGCCAAGCGGCTTAATGTAAATGCCTTATCTGTACTGACCGTTAGTGATAATATAAAAACCGGTGCTTCGGCTTCGGCAAAAGATCGGGAACAATCTTTTATGGATATGATGCGGATTGCTTTGAATTTGGCATAAAAAAATCCCCCGAATAAATTCGGGGGATTTTTTTTTACAATCATAAAGATCATTCTACAATCATTTTAGAAAAGAATACTTTTTCTTCTGTTCTAATTTGAATCATATAAATTCCCGACGGCCAATTTTTGACCGGAATGATGGTTTCATCCCGAATTTGGTTTTTCTGAAAAAAGGATACACCTTTCAGATCCACAATGTTCACATCATATTCTGTCTGAGGTTCCAAATAATTGATATACATATTTTCGGAAGATGGGTTTGGAAATATTTTAATATTTTCTGGAAGTTCGTAAATGTTTTGGGTAGAAACCATGTTACAATTAGAATTATCAATCATACAATCCGTATTATCCAAATCTATTGTATCTCGAATGAAGGGAAGTTCAACAATTGGTTGTTCAATAATTGTACAACCTGCTGACTCAGGTTGTAATTCAACTATCGTATGTTCTTGTATATTACTTTCAGTACAACAAAGAATCCTTTTAAAAAAGTAAAGCATTTCATCGAACCAAGTGTTTAGTAAAACAGTAGCATCGTGATCCATGTTCACGACCGTAAACATTTGATATTCTAAACCTTCATTCTGCATTCTTTGGGCAAGAAGGGCAGAACCGGGAATATCTGCAAAATTAGGGCAATTATACGCTCCTCCTTCATCGTACACCACTACTTGATCGCAGGTTCCATGCACCATAAATGCTGCTGTCTCATCAAAATGATCTACTGTTAGGGTATCTAACAAAGCTCCGCTAATGGCTGCGATGCCTTTTATATTATCTACGATAGGCAATTCCCCAAAACATTGGGTAAGCCCCGTGAATTCGTTTTCATCTTGGGTCATATAAGCTGCAGATAAAGAAATTACAGCTCCGGCACTGTTCCCCGCAAAAAATATATTTTCCGTATCAATATGATATTGACTGGCATTCGCAATTAAATACTCAGCCGCCGTTAAAGCATCGACTGTAGCAATATATCGGGCACGCTTGGTTTCTAAAAAACAAATTTCGCAAATACCTCCTACTGGTGGAGGAAGGGCTGATACCTTACAACAAAGCTTTTCACATAATCTGTAATTTATATTGGCAACTATAAAACCATGTGAAGCCAGTTGCTTGGAAAACTCCCTATTTTCACTTTTATCACCCGTATAAAAACCACCTCCATGAATGACGATAACAAGTGGTCGGATTTCCCCATTTGTTAAATCTGGATAGTGCATATCCAATTTTAAATTGGTTGTATTGAATCCACAAGTAAAATCATCCCATTGGGGAACATTTGGGGCATATATGATATCTAATTCATCGATTACTTCTTCGGGTTGTGGTTCCCAGAATATGCAACTTTCAGTAATATTGCAGTATTCTTGACCACATAGCAATATAGCTTGACAAAGCAACATTATTGACAAAAGGAAGTATTTGAATAAATTTCTCATGATACTGGGTTTTAGTTATTCAATTATGAAATCTCTTTCATTTTAATTCAATTTAAAACACCACAGTATCATATGTTCGTAATCCGTAATATTTCCTAAAATTGAGTAAATATTTCAAAGCAAAAAAGTCCCGACAGGAATTATCCTGTCGGGACTTTTTAAAGTATGTTATTAGATTTATTTCTTACTGCTCTACCACAATTTCCACTTTATCCGCTACCGATTTTTCGGCATCTTTTGCTGTCAAACCAATTCCCTTAGAAGAAATCTGATCTTTATTTCCTCCGAGCGTAACAATCATATCTTTTACGACTTCTGCACGGAGCCTTGCCAATTCTTTGCACTCCATTTTGTTTTTACCATCAGCCGTATAAACTTGTACTTGGATGCGTCCTTCCGGATGTTCTTTCAACGATTCGATCAAAGCCATAATTTCTGGTTTGGAGTAACCAGTCAATCTATGGGAGTCATCTTTGAAGGCAACATCAGATAATGTATAAGCTTCTCCTTTTACTCGGGTATTGAACATATTATTGAAAGAATTTTTAATGCCTTCTTTCGATTTATCTATGGTATTTTTCACACCTTCTTTGGTATTATCTACCATATCATTAATTTTCTCTTTGGTGTCATCGATCCTTCTATTGATTTTCTCTCCATTATTATCGACGTAAAAACCATCTTCCAATTTATACTCTCCGGATTTTTTTACCACCTTATCTCTCTTATCCCTGAGATCTCCATTTTTATCCACATAAAAAGCTTTTTGTTGTTTCTTTGAACTCGGTTCTGATTTACATCCTAGAACAAAAGAAAAACCCATTGCCATTAAAAATAAAGAGAGGAATGTAAAAGAATTTCCTTTAATAGATTTAAGCATCATTTTTAAAATTGATTGGTTAATAAAAAATCAAAACAAAGATACTTTATTTGATTATTTCTTTTCATTCAGTTTCTAATTACTTTTGTTAACCATGAAAACAAAAAGGATAGATCGACATATTGCCATCGAATACCAATTCAGAAAAAACGAACCCAATCGGGCTACCATCGAAGAGGAAAGAAAATTGGGTGAAAAATATGGTGTACAATCTTGTAAATTCGAAGTTTGGGAAAATGCAACCGTAGCGATGACTTGTTCTTTACCCGATAATGAAAGTTCTACTGTCTCGGCCATCTGGCATTTGATCAAAATGATTACCCGAAAACATCGGAGTCGCAGAAATGTAAAAATCCTCAACCTTTTCATAGATACTGAAATGGATGAGGATTTATTCCAACGAAAAATTTCACCTTATTTATCCACTTAGTTCAAGTTGCGTTGCAACTTGAACTAAGATTAGGATTTTTCTTCCCACACCATACACAAATGTATGATGGTCTCTACGGCTTTTTTCATATCCCGAACGCCTACATATTCGTACTTGGAATGGAACGCCATTTCTCCGGTAAAAATATTCGGACAAGGCATTCCCATAAAAGACAATCTGGAACCATCTGTTCCTCCCCGAATGGGTTTTGTTACCGGTTCCATCCCGGCACGAAGAATGGCTTCTTTAGCATAAGCCATCACTTGGGGGTGTTGATCCAATATTTCTTTCATGTTTCGATATTGTTCCGTCACCGTAAATTCGTAGGAAGAATTCGGATAATGTTGCAAGATATTTTTTACCAGATTTTCTAATTCTTGTTCCAACATTTGTAAACCTCGTGTAGTAAAATCACGAATGATGAAAGAAATTTCTGCTTCTTCGAGAACACCCGTCAATCTTACCGGATGGACAAAACCTTCTTTATGTTCCGTGGTTTCGGGTGAGATACGATCCTTAGGCAAATGGCTTAAAATTTCACCCGCAATTTTCATCGCATTCTCCATTTTTCCTTTGGCATAGCCCGGATGTACAGAAACCCCCTTGATTTTCACCACCACACCATCGGCAGAAAAAGTCTCATCTTCTATGTAACCCATCGGTCCACTATCCAAAGTATAACCGAATTGGGCATTCAATTTTTTCATATCCAATTTATCCACACCTCTTCCAATTTCTTCATCTGGTGTGAATAAAATACGAATATCGCCATGCTTGATTTCGGGATGCGACATCAAATAATCGGCAGCATCCATAATTTCTGCCACACCTGCTTTATCGTCTGCACCCAGCAAGGTCGTTCCGCTGGCTGTTATAATATCGCTACCTATCAAATCATTCAGATAAGAATGGTTGTCCGGACTCAAAACAATGGAGGTATCATCGGGCAACACCAAATCTTCACCCTTATAATTGGAATGGATGATGGGTTTCACATCTTTACCGGAGCAATCCGGTGCCGTATCCATGTGGGAACAAAAGCAAATCGTAGGGACTTGCTTGCTTGTATTGGATGGAATCGTAGCATAAACATAACCGAACTCATCCATGTGAGCATCTTTGATGCCCATTTCCAGTAATTCCTCGACTAAAATTTTTCCTAAATTCTTCTGTTTTTCTGTAGATGGGTAAGTCTTCGAAAGTGGATCAGATTGTGTATCTACTTGAACATATCGACAAAAACGTTCTACCACTTTGTGATTGATATTCAAATCTTTGTCCAACTCAATTTTGGTATCCATGATGATTATGATTATGATTAGGTATTACAAACCAATTTATCCTTCTTTAATCCTTGATATAATGCTAAAAAGACATTAACAAAACCTTTATATCAAAAAAAGTATAATATTCGGCAAGGATATTGATATATTTGGATTGTGATGAATAATATCACGAAGATATAAAACATACGAAAGATTTTAAAGACTGAACCAAGAGGCTGGGATACTTTGTTTCAAATACTATGAGAAAACCAAAGATTTAGTTGAGAAACCATTAATATTAGCCTGTGAGTTTTCCTTTTTATAAACAACCGGACAGTATGGATTGCGG
>JAHDDR010000027.1 GCA_020629255.1 Saprospiraceae bacterium
GAAGAATGCCAAAATGAAATATTTAATATTTTTCATAATGAAATTGTTTATTAAAATTTGATTAATCCATCCACCAAACCTTGGTGGTAAGAGCGTCTGCTCCTTGAGCAGAAACAGCAGCTTGATAATTGCTTCCATTCAGTGTTTCTTCCTCGTTAGGGTATGTATAACGAGAAGGAATTTCTGATAAAGCCGCTTCAAAAGCAGGAACTAATGTAGGAATTTTTGTTCTTCTCCATTCTGACCAAGCTTCGATTCCTTGAGCAAATAAAGCAATCCATTTTTGTTCTGAGATTAACCTCAAACCATCCGTAGCATTATAAACTACATCTGGAGAATTGATATAACCAGAGAATCCACCATCAACTCCATTTGCTTCAAGAGATGCTCTTACACCTTCATTATAGTAAGATGCCGCATCTCCAGCAATTAAACCTCTGTGAGCTGCTTCAGCCATTAATAACTGAAGTTCGGCATAAGACATGAAGTAACCCGGAGCAGTAGGCTCCAAATATAATAAACCTATAGAAGATACATTGTTCACATTCCAATCGTTGTTTGGAACATCAATATATCCAGAAGGCTTGCCTCTATATTCACCTAAGCTATTCGGTTGTGCATAGACAGGAAGACGTGGATCGTTCAAAGTCTTCAACATTTCCACTATAGCCTCATTTATTTTCCATTCTCCACGATTACCAAACACAACGTTTTCATACAAAGGGTTGGCATCCGGATCATTTTCCAAATAAATTAACTTAGCTTCATTAGCGTTAGATGTGAAAACCATTCTATTATTAACAATGTCCTGTAATTGAGCCGTTACGTCTGTTTTACCAGAAATACGCATCAAAGCACGGAATTTTAAAGAATTCGCCATTCTTTTCCATCCAGTATAATCTCCTCCATATAAAATATCAGAAGAAGCACCAATATCACCTGTTCCGTCCAATAAAGTATTGGCTCTGTCTAGCATCTCTATTATTCCGTTGTACACAACGTCTTGAGAATCATATGCTGGTGTAAAATTATTATCTGCCTCCCCCAACAACGCTTCTGTAAAGGGGATAGCTCCAAACACATCTGTCAAAACAGAGAAGCCATACGCTTGTAGAACAAGAGCAACACCTTGCATGTCTGTATTTCCTGATGCAGCTGCCAATTCTTCCATTTTCTTGGCATCTAAAATAACTGAGGCATAGAATCCTTGCCAAACTGTTCCTTCTATTACAGAAACCCTAGGACTGTATCTTGCCTCGGCATTATATTGTACTTTAGCAAAATGCTGAGCCCAACATGCTCCCATATCACCACCAACAAATGTGCTGTTCATGATATTTTGAGCAATCCTTATTGTGTTGGTCAATACTAGTTCGGGTGGTACTTCGGCGGGAAAATTAGGATTCACGTTCAAATCCTCGAATCCTTTATCACAGGAACCAAAACCCAAAACCACCATGAGTAATATCAAATATATTTTTGAATATTTCATTTTCAAAATGATTTATAACTAAATTAATTAAAATGAGAATTTAAGGTTGAAGCCCATACTTCTAGCAGAAGGCAATTGACCAAATTCCTGTCCTTGTTCACCATCAGAACTACCAAATGCTGTTTCAGGATCGATGTGAGGAACATTTCTATGAAGAATTGCCAAGTTTCTAGCAACAAAAGATACCTCAGCTCCCATAAAAGGAGTTTTATCCAACCATTTTTTAGGAATAGAATAACCTACTATCAACTGTCTCCATTTTACATAAGATGCATCGAAAACGGATCCTTCTACAACATCATTTCCATAAGCTGTTTGGTTCCAAATTTTTGAAGAAACGGCTATGTTGTTAGGTTCCCAAACTGGTGCTTCTGCTGTACCGGTATTCATTACTCCAGCACCAACAATACCACCTTCACGACCTGTTAATGTTTCTTCCAGCACACCTGCATATCTACCCCAAGCATTCGTCATGGTATAAACATCTCCACCTTTCTTAATATCAAATAAAGTACTTAATTTCAAGCCTTTATAATCCATACTTAAGGTAACACCTCCAGTCCAATCCGGTGTAACGTTACCCAAGATCTTACTGTCTCCAACTTTTGGCAAACCATTTTCATAAATGATATCACCATTTTCGTTTCTATCATACCCTGGTCCATACAATGAACCGAAAGGTTGACCTACTACAGCTTGTAAATCCATACTCCACTGTCCTCCTAATGTAATTGATTCCACATCGCCCAAGTCAAGTACTTCATTTTTGTTCTTAGCAAAATTGAAGTCGATTCCTAAGTTGAAATCTTTTGTTCTTACTGGAACTACACCTAAACGAAGTTCGATCCCTTTATTTGAGATTTTACCTACATTTATTAATTGGTCTGTAAATCCAGATGCAGCTGAAGATTTAACTTCCAAAAGCAAATCTTTACTTAGTTGATCGTAGTATGTGAAATCCACACTCACTCTGTCATTGAATAATCTAGCATCCAAACCGAACTCGATACCTCTTGTTGTCTCTGGTTTCAATGCTGGACTGTTCAATGTGTTAGGATAAGATGCTTGGATTGTTGTACCGTAAGTTCCCAAGTTATAAGCTTGAGCTGTTCTGTAAGCAGCCAAGCCACTATCACTACCAACCAAAGACCATCCTCCACGAACTTTCAAGAAAGAAAGGATATTTGAGTTCACATCAACTAATTCGCTGATAACCGCACTCAAGGTAACAGAAGGATACAAGAATGAGTTATTGTCTATAGATAATACACTAAACCAATCATTACGTAATGTAAAGTCTAAGTAAATGGCATTTTTGAATCCTATTTGACCGAATCCA
Source organism: Saprospiraceae bacterium (assembly GCA_020629255.1). Lineage (GTDB taxonomy): Bacteria > Bacteroidota > Bacteroidia > Chitinophagales > Saprospiraceae > JAHDCE01. The sequence continues at coordinate 2,832 of JAHDDR010000027.1, forward strand.
AATAAACTATTCACTTTCTTTTTGAAAATACGATTTCCTATACCTGGAGTAACACCTGATTTAACATTGTTCAAGTTATATAAACCTGGTAGTTCCAACTGTTCTGCTTCACCCCAAACTAATTTGGTAGTTTCAAAACGTCTGTTTCCACCAAAGTTGATATTGAAATCCAAATCTTCAGTAATGTCACGTCCATAAGACAATAATAGTTCGTTATTCAGTATTGCAACTTTTCTACTACTTTCATAATAGTATCCTTCAGGATATTCATTGGTTTGTTTTGCTTTCTGAATAGTAATGAATTGATCAAATGCATCCACACTTGTTTTACCTCTAATGGAAAGTCCTTTGATTATTTCATAAGCAAGATTAACATTACCAATTACACGGTTCTTGTCCAATTTATTCAAATTGTTATCCAATACCCAATATGGGTTATTTTGGTAAGTCGTATTCCAGTTCAATGGAGTACCTGCTACTGGAGTAGAAGCAGCAGCCATAGGAAGATTTTCATAATCTCTCAAAGCTGGGAAATCAACATTACGCCCAGACCAGATAAATTGTTGCATTGGGTTTTCTCCTGTATAACCACCTGTTGGCAAGTTGTCACTTTTCGCTTTGATGTAGTTAACTGAAAGACCTGCAGATAATTTTTCTGTTAATTTCAGCTTCGAATTACCACCAATCGTATACTTGGTGTAATCCGTATTAGGAATCATACCTTTTTGATTAGACATACCTAAACTCAACCTGAAGTTAGCCATATCATTTCCTCCTGTAAAGGATACGTTATTATTAGCTGTAACCCCTGTGTCGAAGAAGTCTCTTACGTTATTTGGTGTAGAAACCCAAGGAAGAGGTGCTCCATCATTTTCATAAGAATTCCATTGTACGAAATTCAATCCTACATCTAGAGGGGGGCCCCAACTTTCATCCACAGTTGCTGAACCTGTATGTCCATCGATGAATTCAAAGAAATCGCTACTAGCTCCCTGTCCGTAAGAATTTTGGAAATCAGGTAATACAAGAGGCGTTTCAAAAGAAGTAGAGGAGTTGAAGGTGACACCTACTCCCTTACGTTTTGAACCAGTTTTTGTTGTAATAACAATTACACCACTTGATGCTTGAGCACCGTACAATGCTGCAGCATTAGGTCCTTTTAATACTGTAATCGTTTCGATATCATCTGGATTGATGTCTGCTACACCATTCGGGATATCAAAACCACCACTTGAGCCAGAATTACCATAGCTTGTGTTACTGATAGGCACACCATCTACAACAAATAATGCTTGGTTACTACCTCCAATAGAAGTAACACCCCGCAATATGATTCTTGAGGAACTACCTACAGAACCAGAACTGTTTGTAATTTGTGCTCCAGCGACCTTACCACTTAATGCATTAACAAGGTTGGATTCCCTTGCTTGGGTAATGTCGTCACCATCGACTGTTTCTACAGCGTAACCGATGGATTTTTCACTTCTGGAAATGTTCAAAGCCGTTACCACGACTTTTTCCAAAAGTACCCCTTCAGAAAGGGTGAAATCTAGCGTATTAGACGCACCAACTGTTTCTTCCAAATCAGTGTAACCTGTGTAAGTAACAAGGATAACATCTCCTTCATTAGCAGAGATGGAATAGGTACCGTCGTATTCTGTGACTGTACCTTTATCGGTTCCCTTTACTGTTACATTAGCACCGATAAGGGGTTCTCCTGCATCATCTGTAACTGTACCCGTCACTGTCTTTTGTGCGAATACTGCAGTAAATGTCAGAAAAACCATACTTAAAATCAGTGAAAACTGTTTCATACCGTTAATATTGGTTTTAGTGATGAAATAAAAAATTAAGGCGGAAAATTAGTCAATTATGGTTAAATATCACAATTTGTTAACATTCTTCGTCAATATCTTCCATTTAGTTTGTCTTGTTCTGACATTACAACTTGCCATAAACGGACAAAACTTATGGTTTCAACTGATTTAAATATAACTGGATTGTATTATGTAAGCCATAATATAATGCATCCGAAATGAGTGCATGACCAATTGAAACTTCCAATAAATCAGTGACTTGAGTAGCAAAGTAGGATAGATTGTCCAAATTCAAATCATGTCCTGCATTGATACCCAAATCTATGTTTTTAGCCAACTCCGCACACTTTACAAATGGTTGGATGGCATTTTCTTTATTTTTAAAAAATTCGTGAGCATAAGGTCCGGTATAGAATTCAATTCTATCCGCTCCGACGTCCTTTGCTCCTTCTATCATTTCCTCAATGGGATCTATAAATATAGACACCCTGATTCCCTGTTCCTTTAAACGGGAAATGGTTTCTTTTAGAAAGTTTTTGTGTCGTATTGTATCCCACCCTGCATCTGATGTCAGTGCATCTGGTGCATCAGGAACAAGGGTGCATTGATGTGGTGTGTTTTGTGAGACTAATTGAAGGAATCTTTCATTCGGATTTCCTTCGATGTTGAATTCGGTAGTAACTATTTCTTTTAGGAGAGGAATATCAGCATAAGTTATGTGACGTTCATCTGGTCTGGGATGTACTGTTATCCCGTGTGCACCAAATCTTTCACAGTCTTTCGCTACTTGGATAAGATCCGGCCAATTATTTCCCCTCGAATTTCTAATAAGAGCTACCTTATTGATGTTTACACTTAAACGTGTCATAAATTGATTTGTCGACTCCTCTTTCCGATTTTTTTCAATAATGTTCAGTTATTTGCTAAAATCAATGCTTAATAATTGCCGAAAGGCATTTTAATTATTGCCTTTAATCGCTTTTTTATACTGTTTAGGTTATAGTTGTTTTTTATCATTGTGCAAAATTGCACTTTCTTTATGAATTTTCACTTAGATAATCGGATTAATGACAGTTCTGTGAACAAAAAAGCAAGGGAATTTTGTCGTTTACCCGACATTTTGGAAATTTCAGCCCTATTGCTCCTCATACTGCTGTGCAGCATATTGGTAGGTTTTTTCAGTCATTCCCTTACTACATCTGACGGGACATCTATCATGACACTTCTTCGGGATATGAATTTCGAGCAGATAAAAACGAATCGGGGACTTGTCCGAATAGCGTTGTTATTAAGCAATTTGAGCATGTTCCTTATTCCGGGCATTTTATGTTCGTTCATGCTTTATAAAAAATATGCCTTCCACTCTGTAAAGGCGGATGTGTTCCCCGCCCCCCTTTCTTCAGTTCTAGGGGTATTATCCATTATTATGGCTTTGCCTTTTGTGGCTTATTCTTTCATCATTAATCAAAAAATACCATTACCAGAATGGATGGTGGATTTGGAAAAAAACAATAACGAGTTAATATCATCCATACTGATGATGGAATCTCCTTTAGAACTCTTGGCTTGTGTTATTGTAGTTGCCCTTGTTCCTGCGATTGGAGAGGAGTGGGTTTTCAGGGGAATTTTACAGCACCGTTTGCAGGAAGGATGGTTGAAAAAATTCCCTCATGTTGCAATATGGTTGACTGCCATTATTTTTAGTGCTGTACATGGGCAGTTCCAAGGTTTTTTGCCTCGGATGTTCTTGGGTGCTTTACTTGGATATATGTTTTTTTGGTCGGGAAGTCTTTGGCTTTCTATTTTGGGTCATTTTGTTAATAATGCTTTTCAGGTAGTGGGTTATTATTTCCTTTCCGACTCTGTTGAACAACTAGATATTTCGCAAGCTCCTGAAATTTTATGGTGGCAGGGTCTTTTTTCTCTATTAGTCGTTGTAGTTTTAATGTTTGGATTAAAAAAGGTATCTTCCGCTGACTCTGATACAAATGATAAATTGACAAAACATGAATGACAAGAATAGGGATTTAATGATTAGAGGGCTGACTGCCCTTGTTTTTGTACCGACGGTTTTACTCGGTTTATTTTGGAACACTTATTCTTTCATTATTTTATTTTTGATTGTTTTAGTCGCTTGTTCTAAAGAATATTATGATTTGATTTTCCATAATGATTATGACAGTCATTTTTTTCGTAGGAATTATGGAATTTTCTTGAGTTGTTTTATGTATTTTGCCATTGCCTTGAATAAGATGTTTCCGGATTTTGTAACTTTCAAAATCGTGGATTTACCCTTTGCCATGTTACCCTTGGCATTTATGGCTTTTATTTACGAGTTATTTAAAGGCTCGGCTCATCCTTTTCGAAATATCGCCCTTGTTATTTCTGGAATTATTTATATCGGGGTTCCGATGATTCTTTTACAATTCCTTGCTTTTGACGGGACGAATGATTATTTCAATACTAAAATTATTATTGGTTTAATTGTTATGAACTGGCTCAACGATTCGGGTGCTTATATGGTGGGGTCCAGGATAGGGAAAACTCCTTTGTTTCCAAGAATATCTCCAAAGAAAACTTGGGAAGGAACGTTGGGCGGTGTATTTTTCTGTTTAGTAACGGGATATTTATTTTCAATTTATTACCCCATACTCAGCACTTTTGACTGGATGGCACTAGGTATCATTACTGCTATTTTTGGAACGTTGGGGGACTTGGTAGAATCTATGCTAAAAAGAAGTGTGAATAAAAAAGATTCAGGAAATTTACTCCCCGGGCATGGAGGCATGTTGGATCGTTTTGATGCTTTTATTTTCCTTTTGCCTTTTGCTGCTGCTTATGTTTATTTTGCCAAATAAATAATTTCAATAATTATAATTTTGGTGTTGTGTGATACATCACTGTAAATAATAAAGCCATTTTCATCGGGAAGGAAATTTCTTCATTTAATTCATCAATAATTTCCCAGTCCCGTACATCACGTTCGTAGGTGGTGTACATTTCAAATTTACCGTATTTATCGTCGGATAATTCCCATTCTTCAAGATGGGTTTTAAACTTGCTTCTTAATGTTAAATTTATTGTACCGTCGGATATTCTCCACTCTGTAAAATCACCTCTCCATTTTGTTTTCATAGTAATGATTTCTCCGTCGCCCCGCACTTCCCACTGAGAAGGATCGTTGTGCCATTTCATTTTAATGGTTCCATATTCTTCTTCGAGTTCATACTCCCATTCTTTCCAATTATCCGTAGCACCCCAACGCAATTCTAATTCTCCTTCTATGTCTTCATCTGCTGTATAAATGATCCATTCTCTGTAGCTATCATCCCATGTAGCGCTAATTCCGTAGAGTTCTATTTCTTCATCTTGGCTATATAAATAGGAAGTCGTCAAACCTAACAAAAGGAATATTATCATTATCTTTTTCATACCAACAATTTCGGATTAATGCCTAAGAATATCAATATAAAAGAGCGGTTTAAAACAACTTTAAGAGTTATTAGTATCCACAAGAAGAGAAAGAAGAATCCTCCCTTATTTTCCGTATCAATTCTTTAAGATTTCCTTCTTCGGTTTTTTTTGCCATTTCAAAACCGCCTATCGTACTTTTGGAAAACAAAAACCCAAATTGAGGAGAAACGACGGTTGCTTTACACATGGGATTATCCCAATCTTTTTCTGTTATTCTATACACCAAATAATCAACACCTCCTACACTATACGTTTTATCTTCGACAAAAGCATCCAACGTATCTTTTTTATAATGTTCCAAAGAATCTTTTTCTTTAAAAAATCGAGAGCGTTGTTTTATACATTTTTTGTTTTCAATATCCAATTCTAGTGTTTCATAAAAAAAGGAAGGGTTTAATTCATTTTTAAATTTATTGATGATTTTAAATTTATTTCCTTTTTGCTTTTCTATTTTTTCTTCTATTTTTTGAACTTCAATATTATTGGGATATTTAATTTCTAATTCTTTTTTATCAAAGTCTTGTACATATTCGATTCTTTTTTCTTGTTTTTTCTCTTGTGGAGGAGTACAAGAAAAAACAAGAAGAAGGAATAAAAAAAATGGGTTTATTTTATTTCTATAAATCATCAAATTCAATTATAAATCCGGTATTTTTTATATTACTTTTCTTTCTCCGGTCGAAAACCGTTCTTAAATTCCTAAAATCCCTCCATGGCTTCGGGCATCCGCTAACGGTAAATTCATTTGAATATCTACCAGATATTCATTAACGGATTTCATTCACTATACTTGCGAAAAGAAATTCAATTCCCTTTAAATAAATATTCTTTATAAAAATCCCGAATCTTCACCTATTTGAAAATCCGGGATCATTCTTATTTTATTTCTTGAATCCATTTGATTATTATCAATAAGATATCAAACCATAAAATTATTCTTCATCTTTTTTCAAATCGAAACTCTCTAGGAATCCTGTATGGAAATTCCCTTCCCGAAAACCTGGGTCCTTCATTAATTGTTGATGAAAAGGAACCGTAGTTTTAATTCCTTCTACGATAAATTCATCCAATGCCCGTTGCATTTTTTTGATGCATTCCTCCCGCGTCTGTGCTTTGCAAATTAATTTGGCAATCATAGAATCATAATAAGGAGAAACAGTATAACCAGCATATACATGTGTATCTACCCGTACTCCATGCCCCTTTGCACTGTGGAATGACTTAATCAATCCAGGAGACGGCCTGAAATTATTAAAAGGATCTTCTGCATTTATACGACATTCCATGGCATGCATGGTGGGTATATAATTTTCTCCAGTTATTTTAATTCCGGCAGCCACTTTAATTTGTTCCTTGATCAAATCGTGATCTATTACTTCCTCTGTGACCGGATGTTCTACTTGGATACGTGTATTCATTTCCATAAAATAAAAATCACGATTTTTGTCCACCAAGAATTCTACTGTTCCTACTCCTTCATAATTAATGGCTTTACCTGCTTTGATAGCAGCATCTCCCATTCTTTTTCTGAGTTCATCAGTCATGAATGGAGAAGGGGCTTCTTCAACCAATTTTTGGTGTCTTCTTTGAATAGAACAATCCCTTTCGGAAAGGTGTGCCACTGTACCATACTGGTCTCCGATGATTTGGAATTCAATATGACGGGGTTCTTCGATAAATTTCTCGATATACATTCCATCATTGGCAAAAGAAGCTTTGGCTTCCGCCCTTGCCATGTTCCATTGTTCTTCGAATTCTTCCGGTTTCCAGATTACACGCATCCCTTTACCTCCACCACCGGCCGTCGCTTTCAGAATGACCGGATATTTAATTTTCTTAGCGATTTTCAGACCTTCTTTCACATCTTTAAGAAGCCCTTCCGAACCCGGAACCACAGGTACTTTTGCTTTAATCATGGTTTCTTTCGCCGTGACCTTATCCCCCATTTTACGGATCATCTCCGGTGTGGGCCCGATGAATTTAATACCATATTCGGTACAAACTTCTGCGAAATCAGCATTTTCTGCCAGGAAACCATATCCCGGATGGATGGCATCTGCATTTGTAATTTCTACGGCTGCCATTATTTTCGGGATACTCAGATATGATTCGGCTGAAGATGCCGGACCAATACATACAGCTTCATCAGCGAAACGGACGTGTAAGCTATCTTTGTCTGCCGTAGAATAAACGGCGACCGACTTAATGTCCATTTCCTTGCAGGTACGTATGATACGCAAGGCTATCTCTCCCCTATTCGCTATTAATATTTTGCTGAACATAGGTTGGTTTTAATGGTTTGAAAAAATTGCCTTTCTTATAAAGGTTCTATCCTTTGGGATCTACCAAGAACAATACTTGATCGTATTCTACCGGAGCAGCATCTTCGATCAACACCTTTACGATTTTTCCTGAGATTTCCGATTCGATCTCATTGAACAATTTCATCGCTTCTACGATACAAACCACATCACCTTTGGCAATGGTATCTCCTACTTTCACATATGGTGGTTTTTCCGGAGAAGCAGATCGGTAAAATGTTCCTACTATCGGAGATTTTACTTCCAAATAGTTAGATGAATCTTCTTCTGCCGCTTCTTTTACCACTTCGGGTTGACTCACGGGAGCTGCAGCTTTAGGCTGTGCCTGTGGAGGTGCAGCTTGAGTCATAGGAGAAATGTGTTGAACGGGAACCACCTGCGGTTGAGGTACCGAAACCACATGCGGCTCGGAAGACTTTCTTTTTCCCTTTTCATAATTCTTTGTACGGATGGTCAATTTGAAATCGCCATCTTGCATAATGAATTCTGAAAGGTTCGACTTGTTCAACAACTTTACGAGTTCTTGTATATCCTTAAACTCCATACTTTTTTGGTTTGGTTGGTTGATTGATTAAAGTTGGATGTTGATGTTATTTGGCTCTTTCCACATAACTCGCTGTGCGAGTATCTATTTTCACTTTATCGCCTTCATTGATGAATAAAGGAACACGGATTTCGGCTCCGGTTTCCACGGTTGCCGGTTTTGTGGCGTTGGTTGCCGTATCTCCCTTTATTCCCGGTTCGGTGTAGGTAACTTCCAATATCATATACTGAGGCAGTTCCATCGTTAATGGAACATTACGAGCCGCATCGAAAAGTATATCTACATCCATCCCTTCTTTAAGAAGTTTAGGATTTTCGATTATTTTTTCGTCTATAGTTGCTTGTTCGTATGATTCGTTATCCATGAAATGGTATCCCATATCATCATTGTATAAATATTGTTGTTTTCTTCTTTCTACCCGAACATCGTCTAGTTTATGTCCAGCCGGCCAAGTATTATCTACCACACGACCATTGGTTAAGCTTTTGAGTTTGGTTCTTACGAAAGCCGGTCCTTTACCTGGTTTTACATGAAGGAATTCGACCACTTTGTAAACATCATTATTATAATTGATGCACAATCCATTTCTGATATCTGAAGTGCTAACCATTGTAAATGATTGATTATTTTTTTAAGTAAAAAGGGCTTCGCCCCATTTCGTCCGCAAAGGTAACAATTCTATACCATTGTTAGAAATGTTAGCCCTTGATTTAATAGCCCCACTTGATAAGGACGGCTCCCCAAGTGAAACCTCCACCAAATGCAGTAAGGATGATATTGTCTCCTTTTTTGAATTTATCTTCCCATTCCCACATACAAAGCGGAATGGTGGCTGCCGTCGTATTTCCATATTTATGGATATTGACAGTTATTTTTTCCATCGGCATTTTTAAGCCATTCGCTACTGCTTTTATGATTCTTTGGTTGGCTTGGTGAGGAATGACCCAAGCGACATCGTCTTTGGTCAAGCCATTTCTTTGCATCAGTTCTTCGACGACGGAGCACATTCCCTTCACTGCCGCCTTGAACACCGGTCTTCCGTCTTGGAAAACATATTGTTCTCTTGCCAAAGCTGTTTCGGGGGTAGTAGGTACCTTCGAGCCTCCGGCTTTGATGTACAAATATTCCCTTCCGGCACCATCACTTTTTAAGATGGCATCTCGGAAGCCCACTTCTTCTTGTGTCGGTTCTAGTAATACGGCTCCGCATCCATCACCAAAAATGATACAGGTAGCCCGATCTTCATAATCAATAATAGAGGACATTTTATCGCCACCTACTACAATTACTTTTTTATACATCCCAGTTTGGATGAATTGCGAACCTACGGTTATGGCATAAATAAATCCGGAGCAGGCTGCTTTGAGGTCAAAACCGAAGGCATTTTTCAATCCTAATTTATCGCATAATGTGTTGGCTGTATCCGGCATCACCATGTCTGGGGTAACTGTGGCAAAAACAACGAGATCTATATCTTCTTTGGCTACTTTCGTTTTTTCCAGAAGTCGCCCTACCGCTTCCACAGCCATATCAGACGTCGCTTTGCCTTCTCCTTTGAGGAGTCGTCGCTCAACGATACCTGTCCTTGAACGAATCCATTCATCGTTGGTATCGACCATTTGTTCCAAATCCTTATTGGTTAAGACATGTTCTGGCACCCAGCCTTGAACCCCTGTTATTGCAGCATTAAAATCCGGCATCCTACTTACTTCATCTTTACAATACATGAACGGCTCAATACTAACCGTTCTCTTTGTTTGCCGAAAGTAAATAAAATGATTTGATTTAGAAAAAATCGAGTAACTTTTACTTCCATTTTAAAGAATCTATAAGGAATCTAAAGAGTAGACATTAGATGTTATTGGAACTGGGATAAAAATTCATTTCTATAACTTGAGCCAATGGGAAGTTTATTTCCTTTTATCTTAACTTCGGCTTGGTTGTAGGAATCGACTTGGGAAATGGCAACCGCAAAAGAACGGTGTATCCGTACAAATTCATTCTGTGGAAGCTGTTCCATAAAAGATCCTATGTTTCCTTTTACGACTAGTTTTTCTTTGCTTTTGGTATGGATACGGACGTAGTCTTTTAGGCTTTCAATATAAAGGATCTCATTTAAAACTATCTTATGATGGGTCTTATTGATATTGACAAAAATATGGTTGCTGGGTTCTTGTTTTTGGACTTGTGGAGCTGGGGCAGAAATTCTAGATCTGTATCGATCCACCGCTTTGAGGAAACGATCAAAACTAATAGGTTTGAGGAGATAATCGACAATATCAAGATCATAGCCATCTAGGGCATATTCTCTATATGCTGTTGTGAGTATGATTGCTGGTGGAGATTTGAGGGACTTGATGAAATCCAGACCATTCAGAACGGGCATCCTGATGTCTAAGAATATCAAATCCACTTCTACCTGTCTCAACATTTCGAAGGCTTTTACGGCACTATGGCAATGACTTACCACGTTGAGTTGATCGATCATGCCTGTATATTTCAACAATAGTTCAATGGCCGGGGGTTCGTCATCTACTAATAGGCATCGGATTTCATTCATTCTTCCAATTTTATTTTAAGGGATACATCAAACGATTTTTCTTCGTCTTTGACGATACAATCATGTTTTGAAGGGTAAATCAAGTTGAGTTGTTTTCGGATATTTTTAAGTCCAATTCCTTTTTTGTATTCATCATTTAATTCGCCGATGTAAGCACTTTTGGTGTTCCATACCTTACACATTATATAATTAGCATTACTATTTATGTTCACTTTTATTTTGGGTGAATCAATATCCCCGCTGGCTCCATGCTTGAATGCATTTTCCACCACTGAAAGCAACAACAAAGGAGATACCGACACTTGTAAGTTTCCTGATGTTTCAAAATCCACTTGAAGGCGATCTCCGTAACGGATTTTTTCCAACTCAATAAAATTACCAATGGTATCTACTTCTTCTTTTAGGGCGACTCTTTCTTTTTGGCTCTTATATAGCACATAATCTAAAATTTCTGACAAACGAAGGATCATATCGGGAGCCTTGGGAGATTGATTTATCACATAAGAATATAAATTATTCAATACATTAAATAAAAAATGGGGGTTGAGTTGAGCCTTTAGAAATTTGAGTTCCGCTTCTGCCTTTTCTTTTTCCAACTCAAGTATTCTCCCTTTTTCATCTTGACGATCAAGATGGGTTTCCCATGCCAACAGTGCCATTACGGGAGAATAAAACTGGACGGCCTTTCCTAAATACCCTAAAAAAGAAAGATAGCTCGTATTTTTCAAATTCCTCATTTCATCAAACCAAAAAATGCCCAAGGTTCTCCAAATAAAATATAATGAAAATGACGTTAGTAATAGGCTTAAAATAAATCCGACTATTTTTTTCTTATTATATAAATATGGAATTTGTATATGCCTTAATAAATAAAAGGCTGTCATATAAATAGCAATATTCGCCAGATTAATGATTAGGTAAGTGGGCGAAAACCACCCTCCGGACTTCATGTATGTCCAAGTTAAATATATCCCTAACCAAAATAATGTATGTCTTACTACTGTTGGCATTTTCTAAAGATAATATAATCCAATACAAATATCTCTCCGAATCGACGTTTGAAACACAAGCGTATAAGAATAGGGCTTTTTTGTATAAAAATCATTGAAGAACAAAGTCAATTCGCATTCTTATACACTTATCCTTTGTTCTTCTACTTTAGTTGCATTAAAAATGAATCCTATTTTTCTTTGTTTCAGAAATTAGTTTTTCAGATAAAAATCCACTTTTCATGAATCGATTATTTTTTTCTTTATTGTTCTGTTTTTTGAACTTCCTCCTAATAGGACAAGACACTGGCAATGATAGTTACACCATACAACGGTTACTCATTTATAATGATAAAGGTGAAATACTTTTAGAAAAACATAAAAATGGCTGGATGACTCCTGCATTAAGACAACATGAAAAAATATCCATCAATGAGGGATTAAAAAATTTAGCTGCTGAATTCGGATTAAAAATTTCTACTCCGCAATTGGCTGGAATTTTCATGTTTGTCCCAGAATATAAAAATAAATCTTCTCAAAGGCAACATTATTCTTGCAAGGTTGTAGAAGGTGAATTAAACATTCCTGAAGGAAAAATTGATGTTCAATGGTTCGAACCCTACAAGGCTATTGAAATGACTACCCAATACGAAATTAATTTTTGCTATCAGAGATATGACAAAGCAAATCATTGAGTTCCCAAAAATTATTTGGGGCGGTGCTTTCCTTTTATGGAAGGAAGATAAAAAAACACATTATAAATTATCTGAGGGCTACTACCCGATTGCCCAATATTAATAACCTTTACTCTGAACAATTGATATCATAAATCATTTTTAATCACTTTTAAAAATCCAAAATCATGTTTCATTCTAATAAAAATATTTTTCTTTTATTCTTTTGTTTCATTTTTTCTCTACCCTCGTTCGGGCAAACTGAAGATGAAAAAATAAAAGCAGCTGTCAATGATTACATACAAGGCACTTCCTATAACAAGGTGGAACAAATAAAAAAAGCATTTTACGAAGAAGCAAATTTATATTTGGATCACAAGGAAAAATCCTTATATATTGTTCCTATTTCAGAATATGCTTCTTGGTTCGAAAATAAAAAAGAAGGCGAATTTAATGGTAGAATCGGAAATTTAATTTCTATCGATCGATTTCATAATATTGCTACGGCAAAAGCGGAGATTTTAATTCCTAGCAGCAATTTAAGGTTCATTGATTTATTTCTTTTAAAAAAATTAGATGGCGAGTGGAAAATCATCAGCAAGACTGCGGCTAGGGAGGATAGTAATAAAAGTGGAAAACGAATTTTATTTATCACTTCAAACACGGATCACTATGGCGATACCGATTTAAAAACAGGAAATAGTTTTTCTGAAATTGTTATCGCTTACAATACTTTTTGGGAAGCAGGATATATTGTAGATTTCGTAAGTCCAAAAGGTGGGGCTATTCCTTTAGCATATATTAATACTTCTGAAGAATTACACAAAAAATACATTTATGATGCTGATTTCATGTACCAATTAAAACACACAAAAGCACCAGAGGATGTCGATCCAAAAAAATACGAAGCGGTTTATTATGTAGGTGGCGGAAGTGCGATGTTTGATGTACCCATCAATGAAGAAATACAAAATATATCTATGGAAATTTACGAAGAACAAGAAGGAATTATTTCTTCCGTTTGTCATGGAACGGCGGGCATCGTTCATTTAAAAACCAAAGATGGGAAATATTTAGTGGAAGGAAAAAATGTAAACGGATATCCTGATGTTTATGAAAACCAAGAAGCGGATTATTTTAAAACGTTTCCTTTCCTCATCCAAAAAACAATTAATGAAAGAGGTGGCAATTTTAAATATTCCGACAGAAGCTCTGCTCATGTAGAAGTGGATGGGCGATTGGTCACCGGGCAAAATCATTTATCTTCGGAAGGCGTTGCCAAGAAAATCATCGAACTTCTTGAAGAAAACGAAAAATAATTTACGATTAAAACAAACTACCATGTTGAACGTATCATTTCTTAGAATTTCTATTTCATCTCTTTTATTATTTATTTCTCCATTTCTTCTCCTATCACAAAACAAAGTGGAAGAAATTGAAAACCTCGTAAATTATTGTCATGAGAAAGGAATTCTAAATGGGACATTACTTGTTGCAGAAAAAGGCGAAATCATTTATCACAAATCATTAGGTCTTGCAGATTTCGACAACAACATTCCTCTAACAGAAAACACTCCGCTTTGCTTGGCTTCCATCACCAAACAATTTACGGCCATGGGCATCATGATATTAGAACACCAGGGAAAAATTGAATATTCCGACTCTTTAAAAAAATTATTCCCTGAGTTCCCAACATACATGCACGACATCACTGTTCGGCAACTCTTACAACATACCTCCGGATTAAAACGAACACACTATGAATATAGTGATAGTTTAATAAATGATAATATTTATGAAAACATCAAAAAATCGGTTGATGATAAATTACTTTTCACGCCTAATAGTGATTTAAGATATAGCAATTCTGCTTTTGTTATTTCTGCCATGATTATCGAAAAAGTTTCTGGCGAAACGTATGAGTCATTTTTAAAACAACACATTTTTGACCCTTTAGGCATGACGCGTACTTTCGTTTATAAAGCGGAAGATCAAAAAAGAAAAGACATCGCTATTGCATTTGATGGTTTTGGAAATAAAGACGATTACAATATATTTACTTATGGTTCTGCGGGTATTTATTCTACCCCCGAAGATTTATTTCGGTGGTGCCAATCTTTTACCACAGATAAAATCATTCCTTCTTCTTCGAAAAAAGAAGCCTTCGAACCTGCCGTTTCGAATGACGGAAAATTATTGGAATATAAAATCAGAAACAACACTTGGAGTTACGGATTAGGTTTGGCTATTTATAGAGATAGTTTGGAAGGAGTCGTCGGGCACTCCGGAGCATACGGCGGATTTTTCAACCTTTTAATGAAAGACATGAAAAATGACACAGAGGTCATCCTCCTTACAAATAACGGAAGGCTCTTGCCCCTCTTCGATTTCGGTTATGCCATACAGGACATTTTAAGGAACAAACCTTACACCCTACCAAAAACATCTATTGACCTTGCTATTCGAGAAAAATGTTTTGATGATTTGGATAAAGGCATTGAATATTACCATCATTTAAAAAAGAATGATCCGAATAAATATAATTTCGGAAATGAACATGAATTAAATCGATTGGGTTATGCCTTTCTTCAAAAAGAAAGATTCGACGATGCTATTACCATTTTTAAATTATTAATTTCTGAATTTCCCAAAGCCTACAATCCTTATGATAGCTTGGGCGAAGGGTATTATATGAACAAACAATACAAGTTATCCATTAAGTTTTATAAAAAATCTCTTGCCTTAAATCCAGAAAATTCGAACGCTGAAAAGATGATTTCGAAAATTAAGGCAGAAATGAAAAAATAAAAAAAATGCCTCTTGATAAATCGAGAGGCATTTTTTTTATTTTTTGAAAGGATGTCATTACTTACACTCGTCTGTATATATTTTTGCAGCACGAACGTGATCAGCTTCTTCATTTCTCAATTTACCATCCAAATACATCTGACTTAATTTAGAACAGTCTTCATACAAAGCAGCCATTTTCTTTTTGAATTTCATGACAAAAGACAAATCACCTGTATTATGTAATTTATCTTCGTTTGCTTTTTTCACAACGACGAATTCATCATGTCCTTCTTTTGTCGTCGGATAAAAATATTGCCGATGAGCCATCACTGCAATTTTATCAGAATGATAAAGCATTTGATAAATTATTCTTTTTCCTTTCGTCATCAATGCAGAACCCAGACCTACCGCATCTGCGGCAGCGTAGGTTTGTCCATTAAAATGGAAGCCGCTAATATTTTTAGGATTCAAATCACTCACTACTTTTTGCCCATCTTTCTCATAATGAAATTCTACGCCGCTCTTAGATTTACTACCAAACTTAGGAGAACTCGGACTACCCGACGGAAAAACAAAAGTACCTTCATACTTCGTACCGGCCAAATCCACCATATAGCCTTCGGATATCACACCTCCCATTGATGTACCGCTCGTTGAAGCCGGAACCTCATCAAAAAATCCGCCTTCAAAACCAGAATCGGGTGCTTCGGCAGATGACAAATCCGGAAGATATTGTCTATCCATACCTTCGTTTACTTCCAAATCTTTTTCTAGAATCACCATTTCTTTGCCAAGCTCTGCCGTCCTGAATTTTTTCACCCCTACATTTTTAGCTTTTGCATGATATTTTCCGGCATCCAGCCAACCCATCCACAATGAAGCAACTGCAGCATTAAAAGCTCCTGCAAAATGAACTTTCTTTTCTTTCTTATTCGATGCATCGTATTTTTTAGTCAGTGACGCCCAATATTCGATAGCTGCTTCAATCTCACTTTTTGCACCATCAGAAGCACCATCCTCTTTATATGATGCAAAAGCTTTTTCAACGTTCGCTATATGTTTTGACATATTCGCATCCTCATCCGATCCTTTCAATAAGAAAAATTCGATTTTTTGTTCTTTTTTGGCATAGTCGTATTTATCGCGAATAGTAGTTTCCAACTTTTCCATTTCGGAAGTAAAAACACGATTCAATCCATCCATATAAATAGATGCTTTACTCGATTCATACGCCTTAGACATGATGACCCTAGTTTTGTACCCTTTGCCATAACCATAAGTAAAAGTTACATCATTCGAAGTAATATCCTCTTCCATAACTTTACCCGAAGCATCCTTGATAGTATAGGTTATCGGCAACATGGCACTTATCACTTTATAATGCTCTTTTACTGTTACGGCTTTGCTCCCTGTTCCCTTTTTTATGTCTCGTGATTCATTGGCATCACCCAAAATTTCTGATGCTCCCACTACGATTTCAATATTAAAGTGACCGCCTTTTTCAACTCTTTTCTTGCCTGTGAAATTGAAATTTGCCTTTAAAAATTTGCTTGGCATCACATTCATTTTTGTCCAATCAGACTTAGATCCTTTTACAGTTACTGAGTAGGTCTGCATTTCTGGAGCCATCGGTTCATTGGGTAAATCCACATAAGAAATAGTAGATTTCTGTACTTTCAAACTTTGAGCCGTTAGCCCCAAGCACATTAAAAGCATAAGCGTTGTTACAAGTAGATTTGTTTTTTTCATAATAATATTAATTGGATTTAATCATTCTTTGAGGCACATGGAAATACAAATATTCCATATCCAAAAAATGAATATGAACATTTGTATTTCCACACGAAGAATGATGGTAAATAAAAATTCTCTTAAGCCCGTAGTATTAAGCCATGTTCAATTGCCATGCAAATTTAATATAAGATCCGAATTATATCCCTAGCAATCTTTGAATGGCAGGAAAAAACACATGAATGGCTCGTATGAATGTATGAGTGGAAATTCCTAGATGTATTTACAAAGCAGAAAAAATCAAAGATTTACCGTCCCAAATGTACCAACAGTATCGATATATCGCTTGGGCTTACGCCTGATATTCTACTGGCTTGACCAATAGTCATGGGTTTGAGTTCTGTCAATTTTTCTCTGGCTTCAGCCGACAGTGCCTTCAAATCCTTATAATTGAAATCCGTATGCAATTTTACCGATTCCAAGCGGTTCATCTTCTCGACCATCTCTTGTTCCTTTCTGATATAGCCTTCATACTTCATTCCTATTTCGGCAGAAGTAACAAATTCGGGATCTTGTCGGGACAAGTATTCATCCAGCTCCGAAAGATGCAGACGTATCGATTCCAAATCTATGAAAGGTCTTGAAAGCACTCGATCCAATTTCAATTTTTGCTTGAGAGGAGCCGACTTTCTGCTTTCCAAATAAGTATTCAATTGGTCGGGGCTGACACTCAATTCTCTAACGAATTGTTCGATTTCCTTGATTTTCTCCTCCTTCAATGCCACCCGTTCCATACGGTCTTCCAAGAAATTCATTCCTATTTTATGTACGACCGGAGTAAGGCGTAAGTCAGAATTATCCTGACGGAGCAAAATACGGTACTCCGCTCTAGAGGTAAACATCCGATAGGGTTCCTTTGTGCCTTTATTCACTAAATCATCAATCAATACCCCAATGTATGCCTCCGAGCGTTTTAGGATGAAAGGTTCTTCTTCCCGAATCGCCAAATGAGCATTGATTCCAGCCACCAAGCCTTGAGAACCCGCTTCTTCATAACCCGTAGTACCATTAATTTGACCGGCAAAAAACAGGTTCTTTACCAAGCGGGTTTCCAAATTGGGTTGGAGTTGGGTGGGTTGGAAGAAATCATATTCAATGGCATATCCCGGACGGAACATTTTTGCATTTTCGAATCCTGGAATGAGTTGCATGGCTTTGTATTGAACCTCTTCAGGCAAGGAAGAAGAAAAACCATTCACATAGATTTCTACAGTGTTCCAACCCTCTGGTTCCACAAACAACTGGTGTCGATCCTTATCCGAAAAACGTTCGATTTTGTCTTCTATCGAAGGGCAATAACGAGGACCCAGTCCTCGAATCCGACCATTGAACAAAGGTGAACGATCAAAGCCGGTTTTTAATATTTCGTGTACTTTGGCATTAGTATAGGAAATATGACAAGGCCTTTGTTTTGTTAATTTCGGTGTATCGGTATAGGAAAATTTACCCGGATTTTCATCGCCAGGTTGTAGTTCCATACGATCCCAATCCAAGGAACGACCATCCACACGGGGAGGCGTACCCGTCTTCATCCTTCCCGCTTCGAAACCAAGTGATTCCAATTGTGCCGTAATACCTGTAGCCGCTTTTTCGCCAGCCCTGCCTCCTCCGAATTTCTTTTCTCCTATATGAATGATACCATTCAGAAATGTACCATTGGTGAGGATAACCGATTCGGATTCGATTTCAAGACCGAGGCTCGTATAAACTCCCCGAGCTACTTTATCCTTTACTATGATTCCCGTTACCATTTCTTGCCAAAAATCAATATTGGGATGAGCCTCCAGCATTTCCCGCCATTTGGCAGCAAAAAGCATTCTATCACTTTGGGCACGCGGGCTCCACATGGCGGGTCCTTTGGATTTATTCAATAGTCGGAATTGGATCATGGTATGATCGGTTACAATTCCCGAATACCCCCCAAGGGCATCTATTTCCCGTACGATTTGACCCTTAGCCACTCCGCCCATTGCCGGATTGCATGACATTTGGGCTATGGTATTCATGTTCATGGTTACCAATAATACTTTTGACCCCATGTTCGCCGCAGCTACTGCTGCTTCACAACCGGCATGTCCAGCCCCTACCACAATTACATCGTATTTCGGAAACATCTTTTTTATTATTTGTTATCGCAACTGAAAAGTTCGCATTTCTAATAACTTACAAAAATACGGAATATCCAACGAAAAAAGGGAAGATCCGGTTCCCACTATTTTTGAGCTTTGTTGACAAGGATAAATGCAACCACCAAAAATAGTATGGAAGGCAACCACACCGACAGCATCGCAGGCATATCACCATTAATACTTAACGTGGTACTGAATTGGAATAGGAATATATAAAGAGAACCCAATCCGACTCCCAAAGCCAAATGCCACCCCATTCCTCCCCTCACTTTACGAGAAGACAATGCCATTCCTATAATTGTTAAAACAAATACTATAAAGGGTTGTGCCAAGCGGCGGTGCAGCTCTACTTCGTACAAGGCTGTACCCCCCGCTCCCCGGGATCGCTGCCTTTGAATGTATTTCCAAAGTTCTAGGCTTGTCATGGCATCTTTGGCATTGTCGTAGGAAATAAAATCGTCGGGAAGGAGATTGATCTCCATCATTTTTTCTTCTCCTTCATCTATTATTTCTTCCAAGCCGTTAAATGTCCTTTCATAATAATTGATGAGTTTCCATTCTTTTTCTTTGGGCAGTGCTTTTATTTTATCCGCAGATAAGATAGAAATGAGTTCACCTTCTTTGAACTGTTCTATCATGACATCATGGGCGATGCTGTCTTTTTTGGAATATCTTTTTATAAATACTTTAGACGATTTGGACGTAAATAAATGGACATTTTTGGTTTTGCCCTTATCTGTCATTCTGTATATGTATGTGTTTTCGAAATTGGTCCGGATTTTACTTCCCTTCGGAATAATATAATTATTCAATGCCATATTGAGTGCTGCTAATATCGTAGCCGCTACCATATAAGGATACAACAATCGGGTGAAACTCATGCCCGTATTTATCATCGAAATAATTTCTGAATTGTATGCCATTCTTGAGGTAAAGAAAATAACTGAAATGAGACAAAATAAAGGCCAAATCAATCCGACAATGAAGGGGATGAAAAACAAATAATATTCGAATAATATTTTATCAAGAGGTGCATCGTTTTTAATGAAGTTGTCGAGGTGATCACTGAAATCGACAACGCATGCCAACATCGATATGATAACGACGACGAAGAAAAACGTAGAAAGATATTTTCGAATAATATATTTATCCAGAATTTTAAACATGCCACAAATTTAGTCCCTTATCGTTTAGAATGTATAAAATGATGTATCATTATATTTTCTTTGGCATTTATTTCGTTTTAACAGGACTTATTGATTATCTGATATGACCGAAAAACTTTTTCGTTTTCTTATTATAGGAGCATTCATCATTATTTGGGGACTGAGTTTTTTTACGTCCATTTTCCAACCTGATTTTTTTGAATATATCGTTCAAGAGGATGGTTGGATCGAGAATTGTACTGTCGTTATCATTTTTGCAGCCTTACTCATGATGGTTTGGCGTTTCATTCGATTAGTCAAGATAAAATCTTGGTTATGGAGGGGGACTACTTTTCTCATCATCGCTCTCCTCACTTTTGGTTTTGGAGAGGAAATTTCTTGGGGGCAACGTATATTCGATCTACCTTCCAATGATTTTTTCGCCCAACATAATACCCAACAGGAAATCAACTTACACAATTTAAAATTGGGAGGGATAAAATTGAATTTTTTGATCTCCCAGACTTTCACGGTTGCCTTTTCCTTGTATTTGTTGTTATTGCCATATCTCTATCGGAAAAAAGAAAAAATGGCTACATGGGTGGATCATGCCGGCTTGCCAATTCCCAAAACATCACAGATATTAGGAATATTCCTCCCTTTACTTCTGGTTTTGGTGATGCCCCACTCTCAAAAATGGGAAGTGCTTGAAATTTCATTGGCTTTGGGTGGTTTCTGGATACTTTCATTTCCTATTAACAAAAATAAAATCTACTTGGAAGGAAAGAAACCCTAAAAGCGAACTTACGCAAACATTTTGTATTTTGACAAAATCAAAAATTTTAATTTTGAATAATTTGAACAAATCAAAATTAAAATTTATTTAAAAAAACAGAATATATCTACACCTTAAGATATAAACACTTTAATATCAAAGACTTACAATAAAAAACCGGTTTTTATTTGCATTTACGTTAAAAACAGCCTTATATTTAGATATAAATAATTTGGTTTTATTTGGTTAGGGCTGAGGTAGTGATTATCGCTACCTCATTTTTTTTCCCATTCTTGAGCCTTCAGCATATCATTTTCTGCTTCCTTTTCTTTACCCATTTCATAGTACAATCTGGCTCTGTTGCGATGTAAAATAGCTCCGGGATCTTTCAAGATACCAAAATTGAAACTTTCCAAGGCTTCCTCCCATTTTCCTTTCGACCATTTGAGCAAACCCAATTCGTTGTAAATCATGCCCACCTTTTGTTTGTTGGATATTTCTGCTTCGAATAAAGCCTTCTCCAGCAAATTCACCGCATTATAATAATTTTCTTCATCAGGCATATTCTGGGAAAATAATCTTGAATATCTGATATAAGCCGAAGAAAAATCAGGTTGGGAAAACCATTTTTTTATGCTTGAATCTCCTTCATTCCGATAAGCCAGTCCCTCCAAAGTGGAGAGCTTGTCAAAATCCAAGGTTCCTTTTGCATGCTCTCCGAGCATCATATACGATAAGCCCCGGGCTTTGATGGCTTCTTTATCTGATGAATTATTTTCGATGGCCTTACTGAGGTAAGAAATTGCTCCATTCCAATCGCCTACATTGAAGAAAGCAATACCATGCTGCCTTTGGAATTCGGGTTCTTGTGGTGCTCTGAGAATAGAAATAGAAGACAATGCCAAAGCCATTTCTGCATCCCCCTCCAACAATCGGATGGCTGCCGCATTATAGGTAGAATATGTATGGGTGATGCCTAATTTTTCGGCAATCTGTAAATTCCTGAGCGCTTCATCTTTACGACCTTGTTCATAAAGCAATCGAGCCTTCAATACATAGATTTCTTCTTTGGAAGGTTCCAATTCCAAGGCTCTATCCAAAAGTCTAAGGCATTCTTCGTGGGAGTAGCGTTCTAATTGGTAGTTTACTTCGGCTGTGTAATACATCATTTCCGCAGAAAAGTTGAATTGTGCCGTTAGTTCAGATAATTCCAATGCCGCTTCTTTTTTTAATCCCGAGCGAAAGAGGAACCAAGCAATCCGCCCTTGGATCATCGGATTGTTCGGATGCAATCCTTTTTCTTTTATTAAGATATCTCCGGCTTCTTTTTTCTCCCCCACTTCCAAGTGAGCCATCGCTTTTAGAGAACTCGCTTCCAAATACAACAAATGAGTGAAAGGAATGGAAGAACACTCTCCTATCGCATCTCTGAACTCTCCTTTTTTATAATGGATATTTGCCCTTTGCAAAGCTAGGTTTTCTTTTAGAGGATCATCTGGCAACAGAAGACTTTCGGCTAAATTGGCTTGGTCTATCGCCTTGTCCCAATCGCCTTCTTTCGAAAAAATACGGCTCTTTATCCAAGCAATCTCTGCCGGATTATATGCCATCTTTTCCAGTTCCAAGGCATGGTTTTTTGCCGGTGCCAATTCATTGAGTTCGATATGGCAAATAGCCAGATTCCTAACAGCAAAAGAAATATCTTTTTCATCTTTTACTTGGGTAAAATAAGGAATGGCCTTATCGTATCGAGTGTTATACATGTGGGTGAGCCCCCTTTCGAAATTCAGGTGATCGCCCAAGGTTCCCTTTTCTTCCATATCATCCAATTCGCCCTCCAATTCCTTCATCTTACCTAATTCGTATAATAATTCGGCTCGTTCTTGACGATATAATGGATCATTATCCAAGGCAACAACCGTATTCATATAACCCAGGGCTTCTTCCAGTTGATTGAGATTTCTATGGGCGATGGCCAAATCGTAAGTATACCAAATTCGATAATAATCATCGGTATCGTTCCAATTTTCGGAAATCAGAATGACGGCATTCTGTAGGTCGGACAACGCCCCCCTTGAGTCTCCCATTTCCGTCCGGGCTTGTCCTCGGCGGGCAAATGCTTCGTGGTCGGAAGGATCGCTTTCCAATACATTCGAAAAGGCTCTTTCGGCAGGAATATATTTTTCGAGATTGAATGCACAAACGCCTATATTGAAATGGCAGTTGATGCAATCTTTACCTACTTCTGTTTGTTTATCCAATTTTCCGCCCGGACATAAGGCTATCGCTTTCACATAGGATTCTGCTGCTTTTTTGAATTCTTCATCGGCTTGTTTATTCTTGCCGTCGTTGTACCAATTCGCAATCTCGATGGCGTTCTGTGCTTGGAGGGAAAAGAACAAGAATACCACCCCAATTGTGAGTGTGAGGGTTTGCATCTTCATCGATCTTAGTTTTTGTTTCTGTGTGCTAATCCATATAGCACTAAACTATGATTTGATCAAGAATACTGCCAAAACATATAAATTATTATAAATTGTTTTAATTTCTAATGCATCTTTCAATAATACCCCATATTACTCTTCATCTTCATCTTCATCAAGAAGAAAAGTACCACAATATTTACAATATTCTGCATCATCATCATGCCCTTCTTTGCTACATGATTTGCAAGCTTGCGTGTTACTGCTTTCATCTGATGATCGAATCAATTCTGAAGAAACGATGCCTGTTGGAACAGCGATGACAGAATAACCCATAATCATGACAACTGCTGCCAAGAATTGTCCGAAAGGTGTGATGGGGCTGATGTCTCCATACCCGACTGTTGTCAAGGTAACAATGGCCCAATAAATACTTACTGGAATATTAGCAAAGGCTGGGTTCGCCTCTCCTTCTACAAAATACATGATGGAGCCCAAGATGGTTACCGATAAGAGAATAAAAACCAAGAAAACAAAAATCTTCTCTTTGCTTCTTCTCAAGGATATCAAGATAATATTACTTTGCCTAAGGAATTTTGTGAGCTTGAATATCCTAAAGACCCTGAATAATCTCATAGCCCGGATAGATAGCAAATATTGTGCTTGAGAACTCACTAATAATAAACCGATATAAGATGGTAGAATGGCTAGCAAATCTATGATTCCAAAAAAACTAGTGGCATATTTCAAGGGTTTGGCCACTGAATATAACCTAAGAACGTATTCTATGGTAAAGAATATAGTGAAAATCCATTCGAGAACATGAAAAAGAGTAATATACTTCTGGTTTAACCAATCCACGCTCTCCAGCATCACTACAATAACACTCAAGACGATAAAGACCAGAAGGATAATGTCAAATATTTTCCCCTTGGGTGTATCTGCCTCGAAGATAATCTCATGTATTATTTCTTGTAAAGGAGAAAGTTTAGCACTTTTTGGATTAGACATTGTTATTTTTTTGTCTTAAAAAATGATACTAGCAACATTCTTAATGGAAGAAAATGATCTTCTAACATGAGAAAGAAGCTATAATCATACAATTCAACATCAAAATTAGGAGATTTTATCGTATAAATCGACGAAACAATAAGACATTTAGACATACAAAAAAGCTTTATTTTTCGTTTTGTATTTGCAATTGTACATCCCCGAAGTAATATCAACAATGATTATCTTTGCAACATGAATAAATTCTATTCGAATATTTTTTACTTTTTGGTGTCTTTTTGGGTGCTATTTCTGTGTGTTTTCTCACCCAAGCATTTATCCTCCCAAATTCCTCCCTCAGATTTCATCTGTGTGGAAAACGATACGCTCCGATGGACCGTACCTAATATTTCTTGTGGTCCATTTGTTTCCTATGACATATATTATAGTAATAATCTAGCTGGCCCTTATACCTTATTACAAAGCGTAAATGATCCGCTACAAAATGATTTTTTCCATATGAATGCCAACAGTGCAAACAATACTTGGTATTACTATATAGAGAATAATTTTGATTGCCCAGGTTTATCGCCACTTCCCTCAGACACTTTAGACAATCGAGATCCAGACTTCCCCCCTATTGATGCCGTTACTGTTAATAATGGGTTAGTAGAAATTTTTTGGACACAAAGTGAGGCTCCGGAAACGGCGGGATATATTATTTACAAAAAAGGATCGGATGGTAATTTTAGTCCTATAGATACCATTATGCCCGAAACAACGACCTATTATCTGGATAATTCTTCAAACCCTTCTGATGGTTCTGAAGAATACACCCTACTCGCTATCGATGGTTGTGGAAATACCAGTATTTTCAATACAGCCCCACAGGCTTCTATTTTTTCAACAGTAGAAATTGATCCTTGTACACAATCGGCTAGCATCAATTGGAACTTGTATAAGAACTGGACGGAAGGAATCGAAAAACATGAAATATGGGTCTCGGAATCGGGTTCACCTCTTGTTGCTGTAGATACGCTACCCGCATCGGACACCACTTATATTTATGGGGGCTTGGATGATGCTACATCTTATTGTTTTTTGGTAAGGACGTATCGAAACAATAGCGACTTTTATTCCGAATCCAATGAAATTTGTTTAACGACGAGCATCGTACAACCTAACCGAAATCTGACTTTGCAATCTGTTTCTTTCACACCAGATGACGACATCGAATTAATCTGGTTTTGGGATACCCAAGCAGAAATTAATACCGTAAATATCCGAAACAGCGATTCTAATTCCAACTACACTAACGTTCAGTCTATGAACCCGGATTTCCCTTTAGAAGAACGGGACACTTTTTATGTGATGAATCACCAAGGAAATAATGGTAAAGAATTTTATCAAATACAAACCATTGATGATTGTGATAGCAGTGCTATTTCTAATTATGGGGCTACCATTTTTTTGAGTGGAGAATCGCTGGAAGACCAAACCAATCAATTAGAATGGACTCCTTTTGATATTGAAAATGGAACAGTCTTAGAATATCGAATTCATAAGGTAACGGATGTGGATGAACAGGTGATTGCCCAAGTGCTTCCCGAAGAACTATCATATTGGGATCCGAATATAGAAAACATTTATGATTCGAATGCTTGTTATTTTATTACTGCTGTCGGGTATGTACTCATGGACAATGGCGTTGCTTTACAGTCTTTTTCCAGATCCAATACGATTTGTCTGGAACAATTTGCGAATATCCAATTTCCGAATGCTTTTGCTCCAAAAGGTAAAAATACCATTTTCAAACCTTTGATTGCTTTCCCGGGTTTAATTGCTCAATATGAATTACGAATTTTCGACAGATGGGGTAAATTGGTTTTTGAAACCAACAACCCTGAAGAAGGATGGAACGGAGAATTCAAAGGCAAACCAATGCCTAACGGCATGTATATAACTACAATGAGAATGACACAAAGTGACGGAAAAGAAAAACAATACGAAGGCCCCGTCATGTTAATTCGATAATATTTAAACAAACTATTCGTTTTTTATGCCAAACCAAAACCACCGGTACACACACCGAAACCGACAATAAAATAGATGGCAGAAAATATCAATAATTTTTTTGCCAAACTCCGATTGGATTTCCATTTCACCAAACCTACGATTAGTGCAATAATTGCTGGTAAATGACATACTAAATAAATAATGATGACCATAGCCAAGAGACCTTCCATGTTATCCATCCAAAGCATATAATAATGTTTTTTCTTATACCAATTTTAGTTTATAAAGTCGCATTAGCATAAATTATATACATAAGAATCCATCTCAAAATATCTTTTGTTTTGAGAACGTGCCTTATGATGTTATATGTCATTACAAAAATATTTTTGAGCCGGATTCTTACGTAACTCGACACTCTTCTTAAAAAATCTAAACGAATATCATCATTTAATAAGAAACCACCCTACAATCAGCCCTATAACAAAATAAACCCCTGCAAACATCAATAATTTTTTTGCTAAATTTCGATTGCTTTTCCATTTTACCACCCCAGCAATTAATGCAATTATCGCTGGCAAGTGGCTAATAAAATAAGTAATCCCTATTGCAGCCAACATACTTTCTATAATGTTCATTTCAATTATAATTATATAGTTTTCAATTTCTCTAAATATTCTTTTTTGTCATCCCGATAAAACAAGTTCATGGTCTCGAAAGGGATTATTTTATAATCTTTATTGACAATATGGACACATGATTTTTTAATTGCCCTTACATCGAAATTATGGGCATCAATAAATTGCATGATTATAATTCTGAACAAATTATCATACCCTAAATTCGGCGCTTCGACAAATGGCAAACAACACAACAAGGAATGTAATTCTGTCGATGCTTTTTCTGTTGAAATTCCCGTACTAAAAATATCGAACATTTTTTGGTGTAATGCCTCGTCCTGTTCATAGACAATCGTATTTTTACTATTGTCTAATAAATCTGCGGGATTGATGAATCTTGTTAAAGGTAAGGCTTTTCCATCTAATTTCAAAACATAGCCCATCACTAAAGCATCTGGATTACAAGGTACTGGAATTAAATCGTCTGCTTGGAAAATTTCGGTTTGTTCTAGTATTTTACGCCTTACCTCAGTTAGTGTTATCCGATCGGTTTGTTCATTGAAATTATCCAACCGCCCTGCAATTTGTGTCGGTTGAAAAGTAACACCTCGCACACATTTTTGCTGCAAAGCAAAATCAATGATTTTTCCTATTTCATCATCATTCATTCCTTTTTGCAAGGTAACGACTAGCGTGGTGGAAAGATTTAATTGATTTAAATGCTCTAATGCTTTTTCTCTGATTTTTGAAAGTTCCGCTCCCCGCATGGATTTCAAAACCTCCTCTTTAAAAGAATCGAATTGAAGGTAAATTTCAAAATCGGGTGTATAACTTTTTAATTTTTTCGCAAATTCGAAATCCTTGGCAATTTTTATTCCATTTGTATTTAGCATCAAATGTTTGATGGGTAGTGTTTTTGCATAATCCAAGATTTCAAAAAATTGTGGGTGTACGGTGGGTTCTCCTCCACTAATTTGTACGACATCAGGTTCTTTTTCATTTTCAACAATGGTGTCTAACATTTTTTTCACTTCATCTAACGTTCGGTGTCGACCATAACTGGGCGAAGAACAAGCATAACAGGTTGGGCAAGTCAGATTACAACGGTCGGTGACTTCCACTACGGTAAGGCAAGAATGCTGTTCATGGTCGGGACACAAGCCGCAATCATAAGGGCAACCATAATGGGTTTTTGTATTGAATTTAAATGGTGTTTCTGATGGTTTATTATAATTTCTGATATTTTTATAATATTCAATATCGTCAGCAATTAAAACTTTTGACGCTCCATGCTCGGGACACCGTTTCAGCATGAACACTTTTCCATCTTCAAAAACAATTTTAGCATCAATTCTTTTCAAGCATTCTGGACAGAGGCTCAATGTAAAATCATAATATGTA
This sequence comes from Saprospiraceae bacterium, assembly GCA_020629255.1. Classification (GTDB taxonomy): domain Bacteria; phylum Bacteroidota; class Bacteroidia; order Chitinophagales; family Saprospiraceae; genus JAHDCE01. Next base: position 31,288 of record JAHDDR010000027.1, read on the forward strand.
TATTTCCTAATCGGCATAATTCATTTTTCTTTTCATAAAAAGGATAATATAATACATCCAACACACAAGACACAACCACTGGATGCTACTCAAATCTAAAATAAAAAATGTATTGGGTTTTAAAAATTCTATAAAAAATCGAAATCCAAAATAGGAAAGCATAAATATTTTAAATATTGCCCCATTTTCAAAACTATTACTATTTTTCATTTTTAAAATTACAAAAAACAATAACAACAAAAAGATAAGCTCATACAATGAAGTCGGATGTCGCAGCAAACCATCTCCCAAATCCATTCCGGTAAAAAAAGTGGTTTCCTTCCCGTAAGTGAATTCTTTTATTCCGCTTAAAAAACACCCTATTCTTCCAATAAAAATTCCTACAATAATAGGTAAAGTAAATAAATCACCGGAAGATGTTTTCTCTCCTATTATTTTTTTAGATATTTCGACACCTAATAAACCACCGAACAAACCTCCCATTATGGTTTTGGAATTTAATAATTGCACCAATGTTTCTTGACTAAAGGAGAAAAATGGCATTTCTAAAAATCCGATAATCCTAGAACCTAAAAATGCTCCGATGACGGCTCCTAAAATTATGGACAACCTATTTTGATCAGAAATTTTATCCGATACTTTTTTTCTTAAAAATAAATAATATTGAAAACCAACAATAAAAGCAAGGTACTCTAAAACAAGGTGTACATTAATGGCTGTTCCGAAAATTTGGGGTTCGTAGGGTATTGTCAAAATTTATGATTTAATTGCATCCAACATTTAAATCCATGTATTAATTCCATCGTTAAGACCAGTCCTAGTGCAATAAAAAATATAGCGGTCCTTAACCACTGGACCATTTCCAAATATTCTTTATAAAATGTTCCTACAATTAAAATTTCGAAAAGGGCGACAATAGCTGCCACAAGAAAGAAAAGAATCGAAACCGCTTTGGATATTTGTATCCAACGGGGTTTATTAAAAAACAAAGAAAAAAACAAGTGATTACTATATCGCTTATCCTTTGGGTTCATTTTCACCAACTCTTTTAAAATATAAGAGGACTCCTTATATTCCATTAATCGAATAAGAGAAGCCGCTTTCCAAAATAGAGCATCTTCATAATATTGCCTCCCTTGTTCTATCGGAATTTCTTCGGCAAGAGCAGCCGAAATCATCTCAGGACTCACATCCACTACCCTTTTCGAATCCTGTATTTCATATAAGGCCTCTAAATAAACATGCAACATATCCAAACGTTTCGGCTCGGATAAATGATAGAGATTTTCTTCGTTTCTTTCATAGAATTGGATAATCTCCGACCACGCCCTTTTAGGAATATTCTTAAAAGCGGTATACGTCTGATATGATATGGTCGATTTAGATATCGGCATTATTCTCTATTCGTTGCATCTGTAAAATACTAATTTTTACGGTTCGAATCCAGCCCTCTTTTGTTATTTTTTCCTAAAATCTTTTGACACCTACTAAAAATTAAGCCGTAATGTATTCATTCAGAATACCATCTATTTATTAACTTGTTCCTCATACGCTAAATTTGTTATCCATGTTGAAGAAAATTTTGAAAATTCTAGGAATTATATTACTACTACTTCTTATAACCGCCCTCGTTTTAGGTTTGGTTTATAGAAA
>JAHDDR010000221.1 GCA_020629255.1 Saprospiraceae bacterium
GTCATAAAGAAAATAGAATCGAATTATATAAAACCATGATGGGATTTTTTGCCCGTCATTTGAAATGATAATATTTTAAAAACACCTGTCAGGTTTTGAAAACCTGACAGGTGTTTTTAAAATAGAACCTTAGCCCTTACTCTCTACCCATTCATCAATAAATTCTTCTAGAAGATCCAGCGGTAATGCGCCGTTCGTTAGTACAACTTCGTGGAACTCTCGAATATCGAATTTATCCGCTAATTTCTTTTTTGCATTTTCTCTTAATTCCAAAATTTTAATCATTCCGATTTTGTAGGCAGTAGCTTGCCCTGGCATGACGATATGCCGTTCTACCATCTTCACGCAATCCTCCATGGCATTGGGGGTATTGGATGAATAATAATCAATGCCTTGCTGGCGGGTCCATTTTTTTTCATGGATACCTGTATCGACGACCAATCTGCAAGCTCGCCATAATTCCATCGCCAAACGGCCAAAATCGGAATAGGGATCGGTATAAAAACCAATTTCTTTAGGAAGGAACTCTGAGTACAAGCCCCAGCCTTCAATATACGCAGTAAAGTCTCCTCCAAACCTTCTGAATTTAGGCATGCCTTCCATTTCTTGAGCAATCGACAATTGCATGTGGTGCCCCGGAATAGCTTCATGATATGCCAATGCTTCCATTTGGTATTTAGGCATGGATTTCATATCATACGTATTGGCATAATAGGTTCCCGGGCGGCTTCCATCGGGAGCGGGATCTTGATAAAATGCCTTACCTGCCGATTTTTCTCGGAAAGGCTCCACCGCTTTTACAATTAATTCGGCTTTGGGTTTGGTGATGAACAATTCATCCAATTTCACCCGCATACCATCAATAATTTCATTGGCTTTATCCATGTAGGCTTGTTTCCCTTCGGGTGTTCCGGGATAATAAAATTGTTCGTCATCCCGCATAAAAGCGAAAAACTCTTGGAGGGTTCCATCAAATTTCACTTGTTTCATGATGGCTTTCATTTCTCCTTGGATACGTTCAACTTCTTTCAAACCTAATTCATGTATTTCGCTGGCGGTCATATTGGTCGTCGTGATTTTTTTCAATCGATAATTGAAATAATCATTTCCATTTTTAAATTTCCAAACACCATCATCTTCATTGGCTCTAGTTTTTTGTTGTTCCAAGAAGCGAATCAGATTTTCATACCCCGGTTTTACATGGGTCATTAATCTTTTTTCTGCTCCAAGGAGTAAACTCTTTTTCTTTTCATCTTTGATGTCCAATCCTTCTACTTTTTTCTTGAAATCTGCATAAAGTGTAGATTCACCATCGCCGGCAAAAGGTTTACCTTTGATGATATTTTTACAGCTTCGTATAACATGATCATAAACAAACAGTGGAGGCATCGCCCCTTGTTGTTCGTTCTTCATGAGTTTTTGTATCAATTGGTTCAATAATTTTTCCGAACCTTCCAAACGTTTGAGGTATGCCATTGCCTCATCATAATTTTCTACGGTATGGATATTGATTAAAAAAGAAGGAACGTGGGAATGGGTTCCGTACATTTGGTTCACGGGATATCCATAATATCTCCAATCATAGCCATCTATTTCTCCTTGGCAAAAAATCTCGAATAACTTATAACTGACTTTGGTATCCTTATCCAATTTTTTATAATCGACACTATCTTTTAATTGGGCAAGAACCCCTTCGTAAAATTGTTTGTCCTCCAAATCAGCAGCTTCGGTCATCTCATCCCATTTGCCATATTGCTTGATGTCTCTTTTTCCAAGATAGGACATCCAGACCGGGCTTCTGTCAACCGCCTCATCAAATTTATTATCAAAAAAAGCATTGGCTTTTTTACTTTCTTCAATAACGATATCCGCGGAAAAATCGTCATTGTTCAAATTGTTATCAATGGGTGTTCTTTGATCGCAGGACATGGCGAACAAAACGAAAGAGAGAAAAATGATTTTTTTCATGATTGTTGGTTTGTTTCGAGGCAAAGATAGGAAATTGAACAGGAAAAAGCATTCTAAGGCTTGTCCTTAAAGATGGAACAGAATTATTATATCCAATTATTTTTAGACTTCATTTCGGGCCATTCTTCTTTCAATACACTATAAAAAATAGTATCCCGTCTTCTATTTCTGATCATCTGAGTATGATTTCTCAGTATACCTTCCTCGACCAAACCTATTTTTAACATGGCTTTCCTTGCCGGAGTATTCAAAACATCTGTTTTTAATTCAACCCGTTCAACATGGCATTCTTCAAAAAGATATTCTAATAAATATCCTTTAACCCTTCCATTATATCCTTTCCCTTGATACGGTTTGGCTATCCAAGTCCATCCAATTTCAGCTCTTTTATCTCTTATAGAAATATTACCGATACTGGTGGAACCAATGATTTTATTCTTTTCTAGATCAACAATAGTTAGAGCCAATCTTGAACTATCATTCACACCAGAATTAATCCATTTATTCAAATCTTCTTTTTTTGATAGATCGCTAGTGAAATATATCCACATATCTGGATCGATGGAAGTCAATTGAAACATTTCATCAGTGTCTTCTAATCGTAATGGACGAATAAAAAGAGCATCTGTCTTGAATTCTTTACTAAAATCTATCATGGAAAATAAAAAGATTACTTGGGAGGAAGTACATCGCCATAAACCCAAAGACGTTCGGGTCGTCTCTGTTTACTGATAAATACTTTGATTTGTTTGTAGAATTCTCCTTTATCTTGGCTGTCGTATTCTATGGTGACGTGAGTGGTATCACCTGGCATGATGTAATCGTAATTCCAAATGGGAGAAGTGCAACCACAAGAAGTCCGGATATTATCTATTTTCAGAGAATCGTCGGAGACATTGGTCATAATAAATGTAGTGGACGTTGGCTCTTTGTATTCGATGATCCCGAAGTCGTGTTCCATTCTATCCCAGGTCACTTTGGTCTCGGGTTCGGAAAAAAATCCCCATCCGAATAAAATCCAAGATAATATGAATATGATAGTTTTCATGATTGGAATATTATACTAATTCTTTTTCTATGATGCCTTTCATTTCCTTCAAGCGTTGTGCAATTTTATGATGCTCTACTGATATTTTACGAGTTTGTTCTCCTTCATGTTCCAACATCAAATCGAACTCTTTGAAATTGCCTTCTACTTTTTCCCTCACATTCTTAACGTATAATTTCAATTTATCGTCTACTTCGGATTCTAATTTTTTCCGTCCCTTTTCGATTTCAGTGTAATAAGAGCCTAAGACTTTTTTTCTGCCCACGCCTACGGTAATACCCGCAAAAAGCAATCCTGTTGCAGTCAGAACACCTCCGGTAATATCAAAAACAGAACCATGGGTTACACCGGCTATCACCATTCCGATTACCGCCAATCCAGAACCGGTTGCGATATTGGGAGAGAAATTTTCTTCGGAAGGTAAAATCTCATTGTCTTCAAAATTTTCGGAACGTTTCATGAATTGATTAAAGGTATTCCTCAAGTCATCCATCACAGAATTTCGTTTATTGGCAATATGTGAGAAGATTTCATCACTCCCTTTTAGTAGTGTTTTATTGCTTTTGATTTTCAAATCAATGAGGCTCACCATTTGACTTACACTATCCGTTAGATCATTGACACCCAGATTTAATTTTTCGGTTAATTGATCTTTTAATTCGTGTTCCAAACGGTATTTCAAATCGTCTATCCAACCTTTGGGAGAACTCTTTTTATTGAAGACCGAAGAAATCGCTTTTTTAAATAAATTCACAAAAGATAATCCCTGATTTAATTCATCCCCTATTTCACCGGTCACCTTATCATAGGTGGATAAAATATTTTCCGTCAAGACATCTACTTGATAGTTCGATTTATTTTCTTGTTTTTCCAAGGTTTCATCTACATCTGTTCTGAATTTCTTATCGGCTAATAATTGTTCTTCCCGTTTTCGTAAACCATCATTAATTCTATCAGAAATATTAATAGAAGTGGCTATATTATTATCTAATTTTAAAATAGGAGCTTTACCGCCGGTAATATTATCGCCAATATATTTTCTGAGTTCTTTGTAGCCTGAATTTTCTCGGTCGTCTTTCAATTCCATTTTGGCCGATACGGCAAATACATTGGCATTATTGACTCCTTTCTTTTGTGCATAATTAAAAACACCTTTTTCATTCACGACTAGATCGTCGGGTTCCATCAAATCTTTTTGTTGCAAAACAAAGATGACTTTTTTCCGCCATTCATCCCGAATGAAATCGAGGAAATCCCAAGCAGATTGTCGATAAGGATTTTTAGCTTCGAAGACAAAAACAATTAAATCGGATGCCGGAATAAAACTTTCTGTTATTTCTTGGTGATGGGCAGAAATGGTGTTGGTTCCTGGTGTATCGACGATGGCAATTTCTTTTAGGATTTCTGCCGGTGTATATATTTTTTTGAGGTGTGGGTTCACGCCGACCACCTCTAATTGTTCTCCATATAATATTTGTTGTATGGTATCGGTGCAAGGATCGGGTGCGACTTTGCAAACATCACTATCCAAAAGTGCATTAACGAAACTACTTTTTCCGGCTTTCACTTCTCCGACCACCACAAACATAAACGGTTCCTTGATTCGGGTTCTCAAATCGCTCACGGTATCGGCTAATGTTTCATTGCCGATACCCACTGTCATACCATGCAAATCCTTGATAATTTCGTCGAGTTGTACCCTGAGGTTCCGTAGGTTATCATCTAGTAAGTCTATCATTCTTTGTATTTCATTCCTTGTTAGAGGCCCGATATTGCCATCTACCTCTCTGTTTAGACTTCAATTTATGAAAAAAGTCAGTTTTTGGGTAAGACTTTAAAGAAATCTTCACAAGCAAGCATTGCAATACATGGTTTTGATTTTGAAATTCTTTAGAATTTGGTATTCTTCCTGTATCCATTTGCACCACTTTTTTTGATTTAATTGGAGTGCTTTTTTGTGCAGAGAAAGAATATCATCTTCTTTCTTATATTCTGGATAATGGGAGGTAGTTTTTAAATGGATAAACAACGATTTTTCATTGATTTCTCCTGACTCATATTTATCCCATAAAATATCATTTGTCAAATCATATCGGCTCCAACGATTATAAAATAATACTAGGTCGATTGTATTTTCTAAATCCAAGTTTTTATTCTTAAAATAAGATGAAATGAAATCAAATGATTCATTAATATTCAGTCCATCATTTGTTTGTCCGTAATATTTTATGAACGTCAAATTCAGATTTAGGAGCAATTCATTGGGCAGTTCCCTTATTTCTAATTTTTTAATATTTTTAGGATGGATCATTTTGGCTAACCTTTTCGATGGGACATCCCATTCATTCAAAAAATATTGACCGATGAATGAATATAAATTAAACAAGTTAAATTTTGCATCATTAGATAATGCTTCAGGTCTAAAAATCCAATGATGGATGAATTTTGTTATATCAAATTCTTTATTTTCATAAAATTTACTAAATAAGGCGGCTGCATTTTGAACCAATTCTGCTTCTTCCATAAAAGCATTGAATACAGATTCTTCAAACAAAACTTTACCATTAAAAAATTCAGCGTCATATAATTCGAATAAGGCTCTATTTGCCAAATTAAAATCCTTATTCAAAATGGCTGTCCTCAAGTTTAATTCTAATACTTGTTCTTTCGAACAATTTTCTGCGAGTCGATCAGCATAATGAATAATGGCAACCGATT
>JAHDDR010000222.1:0-1313 GCA_020629255.1 Saprospiraceae bacterium
AAAAACCATGAAAGCAAAATATTTAGTAACTGCCCAAGAACTTTTAAGTGATGGCAACATAGAGGAAAGCCTTTCTCTATTAAAAGAAAATATTTCAGATTTTGACATTAAGTCAAAAATCCTACAATTGGAAATGAGGGCGAATAGTCTTCAAGATAAAATTGTTACAGGCATAATTGATGATAATGATGCCATGCTGGAAAAAAATAGAATTAGCAATTCTATTCTTCTTATCATTAGTAATTTGGCAGATCCAAGCAGCAAGATTGCAAATCAAGTACAAAAACCTAGCGAAAATAAATCTTCCTTTAAAAATTTAATCATCTTATTGTTATCTGTTGTTGTATTGGGATTACTGGGTTATTTTGCTGCTCAAAAATTAGGGTTAATAGGGCAAGAAGATCCTTGCAAAAATATTATTTGTGAAAATAATGGAAAATGTGATAATGGAAAATGCCTTTGCCCGAAAGGTTTTACAGGAGAAAATTGTGAAAAAAAGGTTGAAGAACGTCCTACTGCTCCTCACAGACCCAAGCCCACAACAAGACCTGTAAAAATAGAGTTGATGAACCAAGCTTCAAGAGCACGATGGGAAACATCTACCGTAGATAAAAACTCCAATGCATTGCCGGGTACATTTAGTAGAATATCTTTTAATGGGTCTGATAGTGATAACCGTGGTTTCGTTACCATCAAGAACGCGGTTTTGGAAGATGGTTCGAATAACAGAATTTTACATACACATCCAAAATGGTCTAAGAATGGAGCGATCAAAGGTTTTTTTCCTATAATAGACAAACTGCCTGACAATGCCAAATTCACAGCTCAAGTTGGCTTTATCAAACCTGCTGGTACTCCAAAAACAGATGGTGCAAGATTTATGGTTTACCTCCATACTTTCAAAAATGGTAAAGAGAATTGGAAACCCATTATAGATATGTATAAAAAATACACGGAAAGCCTAAATACCATTACAGCAGATTTGTCTAAATATAGTGGTCAAAAAATATATTTGGAACTTAGGGTAGATGCCGGGGAAGATTCTGGTCAGGACTGGGCGGCATGGGTTAATCCTATTATTACCGGTACGGAAAAAATAAATTAATCTTTTTCATTTTGAAAAATCCTGAAGCACAAGAAATCATCACGACTATCCAGCAACTGGATTTATCTTTTTCTGTGGATGAAATTTTTTCTGGTGACGAAGAATGGTTTAAAAAAATATTTCTTCATTACAGGGGTGAAAGAATTTCTATTATTGTTGATGATGAATTTGATGATGTCCAACATAAAAAACCGACGGTTCTTTTGCA
>JAHDDR010000222.1:1413-5728 GCA_020629255.1 Saprospiraceae bacterium
ACCATTATCTCTTACGAAGAAGCAGAGGATTATCTGGTTTGGTGTAAGGATAATGGTTATAATGTTTCTTCGATTTTTTTCAGGAATTATTATTTTGAATTAAGGGAACAGGTTCCTAAAATCAGAAATATTATTGGAGATATTTCAGGTATCAATTCTTTTGACTTTTATATGCATTCGGGTGATACATATTATTTGAGAAATTATCATATTCCTACGAAGGATTGTGGGGTGTGAGTTTTTGTTTAGCCTGATTTATTACCGCACAAATTCGAGTAAAAAGATTTACTACCTGCTCTATATCCTTCTCGACATGAGGAATAACATTCATGACAAACATTAATTCTTTTTTTCTAGGATTTATTTTCAACAAAACTACCTTTCCATCTTCTATTAAATTCACCAATACGGGTTCTTCTAATAAAACAGAAATCACCTTATAATCATTTTTATTCTTTGCCGCTATAAAATATGAATGATGTGGTTCTATTTCTTCATATTTTAATTTAGCGAAAGAATCCTTGATAAAGGATTTGGGGCGAAGTAAAATATCTGTAGTATTTCCTGTGATTGCTTTAAGTATTTTCAGCCTTTTATAAATGTCTGCTACTTTTGGCAACAAACTTCCTTCAGCAGACTGCAATTGCTTCAAACCTTTGATAATAGTTTTTTCATTTTCGCCTCCATTTAGTTCAGCTTCAAAGTCGAGTAAAACTTCATTGCAATCTCCTTTTATTGTTCCTCCCTGTCCCTTAATTATAAATTTCCATGCTCTCGCAATAACGAAATTATCTATTTCCCCATATACAAATTTATTGGGTTCATTTTCTTTTTCATGGAAATCGTCATCTATAATTTCATCCATTTCTCATTTGTTCTTCTAAGTAATATTTTTTCGTAATTTTTACAACCAACAATATATATCGGATAACTATCCGTTTCAATAATTATAGGCGAACGAATTAAAAAATGTGATGGGAAGCGATTCTCTTTCTTTAAAAATTTTGGCTTCTACTCTCTTACAAATATTCTTTTAGAGCTTATGTGATTGTCCTTTTTCACCACAACCATATAAACACCATTCGGCATATTTGTCAAATTAATTTGTTGTTGTTTATTTTTAATAGAAGGATTAGAATAAACTTCGCAGCCTAACGTATTGTATATATATAATTCTGAATCTAATAATTTTTCATCTATTTCTAGAGAAAATAATCCTTGGGAAATAGAAGGAAATACGTGAAATAAAGATGATTCATTATTTTCCAGATCAATGGTTGGCACTGTTGTCATTGTAATGCAGTCCAATTCTGATGTGCCTCCAAAATCTAGGGTAAATCCTAAGTCCGAACCTCCGAAATCATTAACGAGCATTACATAACGGTCTCCGGAATTCGTTTCCAGAGGTGCTAAGAAATTATTGTCTCCTGCTGAACAAGCGAGCATTTCTTCTACATCTGTTTCTCCAAGCATTAAACCTGTAGCTCCACCACATCTTTCTATTTCATCTGGAGTTGGCTCCATCCCTGCACCTGTAGCCATACATCGAATTAATTCCTTGTCATCGCAATTATTATCTGTATTGAATTTGTAAACTAGAAAATCCAAATCTTGTTCGTCGTTTTGTGGTGTAAGCACAAAAGTGAGCAATCCTCCTGAATTAACATTCCATTCAATCCAAACGGGTTCATATTCCTGCATGACACAAGAAGCATCAACGCCAGCATCTGGCAAACCTATAGATAGACCATCTGCTCCTCCAATAAAAAAAGGGGATTCCCCACAAGGAGCAAATGCCTCATCACAATCCGTATAATTTGCCGGTGGAACAGATGTCATAGTTATACAATCCAATTCTGCTGTTCCTCCAAAATCAAGCATGAATCCTAAATCCAAACTAGCAAATTCATTGACCAACATGACATATTCTTCTCCAAAATTCACTTCCAATGGAGCCAAAAAATTATTATCTTCATCAAGGCAACCTTCCGTTTCTACCGTATCCGTTTCTCCTACTGCCAAGCCCGTTTCCCCCATACACCTATCTATTCCCCATCCCCCACCTATACTTCCTGTTGCCATACATCTAACTAATTCTTTATCATGGCATGCATTGGTTGTATTGGATCTATAAACCAAGAAATCCAAATCTTGATCTTCACTTTGTGGTGTAAGCACAAAAGTGAGTATTCCTCCTTGGACTACTGTCCATTTCCTCCATACGGGTTCCCTTTCCTCGGGAAGGCAAGTTGTATCAAGTCCCGTATCTGGCAAACCTATAGAGGTTCCATCAGCATCACCAATTAAAAAAGGTGATTCTCCGCAAAGCTTAAATGCTTTATCACAATCGGTATAATCTTGGGCAAAGGAATTTTGGACAAAAATCAGGATGGTAAATAGACAGAAAACAGAAGTTATCTTCCTCATGGATTATTTTTTGGTAAAAAAAGAAAACCCTCATTACAAATGGCAGGTTATTTTTACTAAAATAAAACAAAAATAATTTTAATCAAAACAATTCCTTCATTATTTCTATTTTCTTTTTTCTACTGATTGGAATTTTAATTTTTCTTAAAAAAATAAAGAAGCCTTCTTTATCGGTTACCTTGGATTTTGAAACAATGTATGATTTATGTACCCGTAGGAAATGAGAGGAAGGCAATTGTTCTTCCATATTTTTTAGCGATTCTAAAATGACGTATTTTTTTTCTTTGCAGATAATTTTCACATATTCTTTTAATCCTTCTATATATAGAATATCATTTAAATTTATTTTGCTGAATTTCCCATCTGATTTTATGATCATGAATAATTCTTCGTTTTCATCTGGTACATTTATTTTTTCTTCTGCTTTTTTCACAGCTAGGGAAAAGCGTTCAAAAGAAAAGGGTTTCAATAAATAGTCGACAGCATTGAGCTCAAAGGCTTCAACAGCGTAGTCGGGGTAAGCGGTTGTAAAAATGGTAATAGGCGGGTTCTCCAACCCCCTCAAAAACTGATTGCCCGACAACTGTGGCATTTGTATATCTAAAAATAAAAGATCCACTTTTTCTTTTTCCATTATTTCTTGTGCGGCTTGTGCAGATTTCACTTTCCCTACTATTTTCAATTGTGGAAATGACAAAGCGAATTGTTCTAGCAATTTCAAGGCTAGAAATTCATCATCGACTAAAAGTGTTTTTATTTTTTTACTTTGTTCCACTATTTATTTTTTGATGATTTTTAAAACCACTTGATAATCGTTTTCTTTTTCTTGAGTTTCTAATTCAAAATTATTGGGATAATTCACGGCTAATCTTTTTTGAATGTTTGACAACCCGATTCCTCCCACCTCATCTTTCTGCATGTCTTCTCCTAAAGAATTAATGGTAGAAAATATTAATTGATTTCCGTTTACTTTCAATTTAATTTTTGCATAAGCATTTTCATTGGATTCAAATCCGCCATGTTTAAAACAATTTTCGATTAATGGAATTAAGAGCATTGGTTCTATTTTCCAAGTGTCCATAAATCCTGATAATTCAAATTGAATATTGGGTGGTGTTTCGCTTTTCATTTCAAATAAAGAAATAAATTCATGTATTTGTTTCACTTCTTTTTCTAAGGGAACTTTCCCTTTTTCTCCTTCATAAATGGCGTACCGCAACAAGGAGGAAAGTTTCAATATCATTTGGGGTGTTTGGTCCGATTTCAAAACCGACAACGAATAAATATTATTTAATGTGTTGAACAAAAAATGAGGATTAATCTGTGCTTTGAGATATTGCAATTGTGCTTCATTTTGTTGATGGATAATATCCAAATGTTTTTTTTCTTTTTCGTATCTATTTTTTACCATCTGGTATAAAAAACTAACAAACAAGGCAACAATTGCCGTAAAAAAACCAAAAAACCAAACGGAGAAGGTTCTATCCAAAACAATTTCATCCAAAGGCATGGGCATCAATCCTTCGTTAAGAAGAATTCGTGCCAGGGTTGATAGGATGGTTATTGCAACAACTATAATCCCATAGAAAAAGAAATTCTTTTTCTCGAAAAAATAATTTATCAGAAAAAAATGCAAATAGAATAAAATAAAGACGAAGGATAAATTCACAATAGACCTCAATACCGAATTTTGAAAACCATACCATTGGTATTGTATCGAAACTGACACAAAAAAAAGCATGAGCCATACGGCGACATGTAAAAGTCTGATGATATTTTTAGGCGGCAGGTTCAATTTATTTGAATTTTATTCGGCTAAAAAATAAAAGGTGAATCATCCCGAATTTTTGCTCAAATCAAAAATCCGGAATTTCTTATATCACTTTCC
>JAHDDR010000028.1:0-4774 GCA_020629255.1 Saprospiraceae bacterium
TGATGTCTACCGTATTGGGAAAACATACCGCAGCAGGATCCACTACCACCAAATCAGGGGAAGTGTTTATCGTTAAGGTTGCATCTAAAGTATCTTTACAACCATTGCTATTTGTTACTATAACATATAAATCTGTAACAGCATTCAAATCTGCTGGATTTGCCGGGTTTATTAAAACACCAGATCCAGCAGGGTCATCATCATACCATTCTACTGTTGGGCTTAATGTACTTGTTCCAACAACAAAACCATCGTGTTGTGTCAAATCATATGTATTTGCTTCTGTATCACAGATATCAATATTTGGATCTACTGCAATAGGACAAACCACATCAAATGTAAATTCTGAAGTATAGATAAGGGGGCATACTGCCGGATCTACACCTGTAACCACACCTGCTACATAATAAGGTCCGCCATTACACATTGATTCTGGAATTGTAAAATCGAATTGATCTACTGTATAGGTAGACATTTCGTTTGGAGAAGGAACGACCCAAGCTGGATCACAATTCGCATCTTGACTTCCATAATTCCAATTGCCTGATGCATCTACATGCACATAAGCTCCATCACCATTAGAAAGATTATTTGGATCGTATGAGAAATTTTGTGTGCAACCCGTACAGCCGGACTCTATAATAACCGTGCTTCTTCCTCCAGGGGTTGCATTATAATTCGTAAATGCTCCAGTAGTTGACCTATCACAAGCACTTTGTATTACATAAATTGTGGCTCCGGATTGACAAATCCCATCTATATCAAAAGCATCGTCTGCACCTGCACTTGTGAATGCCAATAGTACTCCATTTGCCGGCACTGCCGCACCTGGTGATAATGCTACTACATTTGTGCCATCACAGGTAGCAGAACTTTGAAGTTGTGTCATAAGGGCTGCAGATGGTGTTTGCCAACTACAGTCTGTTCCATTAATGTCTCCATTTTCAGGAGCATCATTGTTGGCTGAATCAAAATTAATAGCCAAATCATCTATATTTGATATTCCAGCACCTGTTGTGAAAACCATGTATTCGTTATCTGCTTCTTCAGCTCCTCCAGCACAAGCATCAACAAGAATTCCATTCAAGTTCATACAATTCAAGTTACTTGGAGTAGTAGAAGGCAATGTGGTATTAATTGTACCGGTTCCCATTGGAGTTCCAGAAGTTCCTGGTGTAAACCCTGGGTTTGTATCATAATACCAAGCAATTGATTCGCCATCTGGGATATTGATCCCTTCTGCCGTTAGGCTGATTTGCTCGCCGGGGCAGAAAGCTGCTTGGGCAGGAGAAATCGCACTGTTGGTTACTTCTGGACAAACTTCATGTATGTATGTACACACTCCTTCGATTTCACCACAACAAGTCAATTCATCTGGATCGACTGTAGTACAGAAATCATATGTGGTACCTGAAGTTAACAAAAAAACTGGCCAACCTGCACTGGTATAATCAATTGGAGACAAAGCCCCGGAACAAGTTCCTGCGACCAACATCTCTTTCAACAATGTTGAGTTTTCTATACAACTGGCAATCATGGGAAGAACCACCTGGCTGTTTGCTGCAAACATTCCATCTGCAGAAGGTGTGAATTCATAGCAAAATTGATATGTGTTCCCATCATCTGCTGGTATTGCAAATGGTGTCAAGTCCGTACAATTATCTCCAGAAGCATTTAGATTGTAAGGATCTTCGCATGTGTATGCTGCTACAGCTGTAGTTTGATCTGAGTAGGGAGCATTAGCCGGATCTCCGGGACAATCTCCTACTGCATCATTACAAGGACATGGAGATTGCCCCCATGAGAACACAGATATACTACACGTAAAAAGAAATAAAAGGAGCCTTTTCATTTATTTATAGATTTGACCTTATTTAAACCAAGAACCTAAACTAATCATAAGTAGCTTATTAAAGAAATAAAACCGCGTTAAATTACTGTCATTTCTTATGAATATGTAAAACACAAACCACCTTAACAATTATTTGTGACATTTTCAGCAAAATAGTTTAGAACAATTAAAGTAACAAAAAATTAACCGAAACAACAACAAAAATAACCGAAATCATCCACATCATTATCTCACAAAAACACAAACTACAAAAAACTTAAATGATCACAAAATTATAATAATCAATATTATATATTAAAATAAATTCACAATTTACGGAAAGCTAAAATCCTTTTTCCTAATATATAACAAAAACTTTCATTCTTCTCAAATAAGAGTTTCCTCACCTATCATCAATTGATGATAGATGCTTTTCTTATCTTCGCATCTTCATCCAATTCAATCTTATGGAATTATTCAAATCACACTTCGAGCATTTGCAAGAAAAGCAACTAGAACGACTAAGACAATTAAAGCATATATATAAAGAATTGAATTCCAGCGTTAATGTTATTTCCAGAAAGGATATTGAATTCATTAACACCAAACACATCTTACATTCTTTATTTATATATAACATCTTGCAGTTCAAACCTAACAGCCATATTTTGGACCTCGGCACCGGGGGAGGATTCCCTGGAATCCCTCTAGCCATACTATATCCAGATGTCAATTTCCATCTTATTGATGGTACTCAAAAAAAAATTGGCGTTGTTCAGGAAATATCAAAACAATTCCGATTAAAAAATGTGACATCAGAACACATCAGGGCTGAGTATGTTAAAAATCAAAAATTTGACTTCGTTATTTGCAGAGCTGTTGCATCTCTTGACAAATTACTAGGTTGGGCCAGGCCGCTTTTGAAACAAGAACAAAGCCATGCCATACCCAATGGCCTCTTCACCTGGAAGGGAGGAGATCCCAAAAAAGAAATCAAACTTATCGGGAAGCACGAGTATACAGAAGTTTATCCTTTATCAAAATATACGGACATCGAATATTTCGAAGAAAAATACATTATGTATGTGCAAGGCTAAAGTTCTTCGCCTAATAGGCGTCGGTATCTTTTCCTTGCTTCGACAGAAAATGTACTACCGGCATAATCATATAAAATCTTCTCGTACAATTCGGTAGCCTTTTCGGTATTATCCAACTTGGTTTCATACAATTCTGCCAAATCGAAGAGGGCATTATCCCCCCTGATACCATCCGGAAATTTTTCTATGATGGTCTGGAGCATCAGCACAGCTCTATCGTAATCTTTGATTTTGACATAAATCTGTGACTTTAAGTATAATGCATCATCTTCTAAAGAATGTTCGGGAAACAGGGTTCTAATAGAATCCAATTTGATGAATGCATCATCAAATTTATTTTGGAATACCAATAATTCTGCTTCAGAAAATTTCTTAAGTGGCACGGCTGTCGTATCCAACGCCAAATTATCCATAATAAAAACAGAGCGATCCAAAGCATCATTGGCAATGAGTTTCGAGGTTGATGCTTTCAGAACATCAAACTGGGTTTGTGCCCATTCGAAGTCGCCTGCGAAATAAGACAGAAGAGCATTTCTATATCTGGCTTCCTGCCCCAGTAAATCGTCTTTGAATTCCTTATCTACTTGAGAATAAAGCAATGTTGATTCCCAAATTTCGCCTTTCATCAGATAGAAATTTGCCAAGCTGATTTTTGCTTTTGCCAACACGTGGGGATTGACCATCGGATACTCAATCAATTCTTCGAGCAGTGCCACTGCCTTATCCAAATCGTTAAGGTAGTATGCCTCCAATTCTGCTAATTCCGAAATAATGGCAGCAGTCGTTTTGGTTCGTCCGAATTCTTCCAAAAATGTTTCGTATTCCCCTTCCAAACCCTTTAATTCTTCTTGGGAATAATCGTAGCCGTCGACCAATCGCATCCGTTTGCATTTCAGCGATTCTTGCTTGGCTTCTATGTAAAAGCTCGATCCTTTGCCTTTGTTTTCGATGATGTATTCGTAACCGGAAATTGCGGTTTCCCAATCCTTATCATTCGCTGCCGTCTGGCAAATATTGTAGACCCGACCACCGTTTTCTTCGTTCTTCATATCCAAGGCTTTCGCTTGCCTCAATGCTCCTTTATAATCTTTTTTGTGGATAAAAACCCAAGAAAGCAACTCCGGGAAAACCTCTTGTTCCGGTTCGTCCTGAATCTTGCTGTACAATTGCATCTGAAGCTCTAAGAAATCATCTTCGGAAAAATATCTTTGGAAAAGTGTTTTGAGGTGATTTATCCGAGTGGGTGTTTCTTCCAAACTGATGAGATATTGTTCTATCATTTTCTCCGTTTCACCCTTTCGCCTATACAAATCGGCCAAATAGTAGGCAAAGCCTTTGGAATTCCCTAATGCTATTGCTTTTTCGTAGGCTTTGATGGCCAAGTCGTACTTGGTCATGTTTTGGAATTTTGCCGCTAAAGAACGGATGGCATTCGGATCCGTTCCCACTTTATCTATGGCTTTGGCATACATGGCGTCGGCTTCGTCTGCCTTGAACTGACGTTCCAGCATATTCCCATAATCCAAATAAAGGCTATAGTTTTTCTCGTTTTTCTTGATTCGTTTTTTCAGAAGATCTTCTGCTTGTTCAAACTCTTCCAATTCGACCAAACAAGATAGATAGCGGGAGAAGCTACTGTGGTTTCTCGGATTTTTCTCAAAGATTTCCTTATACAGCGTTGCTGCTTTTTCGTACTCTCCATCTATGAAATATTGTTGTGCTAATTGAGCATTTTGTGCCCCCGCCAATAAGACGAACATAAAGAAAAAAGCTATGGTACAAATTTGTTTCATACAAAATTTGAATTCCTTTTTTAACAAATATTTTATAATGTTAATTGATATTT
>JAHDDR010000028.1:4784-32266 GCA_020629255.1 Saprospiraceae bacterium
AACAAGACGAACATAGAGAAAAAAGCTATGGTACAAATTTGTTTCATACAAAATAGGGTTTGAATTCCTTTTTTAACAACGCTTTTATACTGTTAATTGTTATTTAAGAAGCTGTTTATACAATTAAAATCCTACAATAATCTATCCATTTCTTAGACGTCGTCTTCACTATTGGTAACAAGAAGGAAATGGATTACATTACTGATTTCATTTTAAATCCAATAATTCTGTTTTCAGAAGTGGACAAAAATAACTTTTTATTCGTTCTGTTCCAGAAGAATTCCTTCTTCATTTCACCTCTTACTTTTAGGGTATTTTTAAACTGAGCTTTTATTGTCTATTAAATAATTCTAGTAAAATAAAATGAAACAAGACCAAACCATTTCACAAACCCTTTATTTGCAATTACATAAAAAGAATTCGTATTTGATGGGGATTCTTCTTTTTGCCATCATTACCCTTTCATTGATCGTATTGGGAAACATATTAAGTGATAAACCCATCTGGGACAATCTGGCTATGGCCAGTGGCAATGCTCTAGAATTTTGTGAGGACAACCGATGGGACAAGGTTGTGGTACAACCTGCGAACACTTGGTCTAATCTCGGTTTTTTATTGGTAGGGCTTTTTATTTTTGTAACCGGCATCAATGATTTTAGAATAAAAAAAGAAATCGGAGAAAATACATTGGGAAATTTATTAGCTCGTTATCCTATTTTTAGTTTTCTGATTGGCCTTTCTTGTATTTATTTATTTTTAGGGAGTTTTTTATACCATGCATCTGTAAGATATTTCCTTCAGAAATTAGACATTACTTCGATGTATTTTTTAACGGTTGTGTTATTAGCGTATTCTCTTTTCAGATCTCGATTTTTAGACGAAGGAAAAAAAAGAAAATTAATTCTTCCTTGGATTGTTTTGGGTGTCATTATTGCTAATACTTTTATTTTTATTTACATTATGGAAATTAATGTAAATGTCCTTTTCCCTATTTTTATCCTTGCTGTTTTTATTGGCAATTTAATTTATACTTTGCGAAATAATAAAAAAAACAGCCTTGCAAGAAAAGCTCTTTATTTAAGCCTTGGAGTCCTTACTGTTTCTTTTGTCATGTGGGTTTTGGACCGAGAAGACATCATGTGTAATTCCGGAAGTATTTTGCAAGGGCATGCTATTTGGCATGTATTAAATGCCTTGAGCATTTTATTGATTTACGTCCATTATCGAGCGGATAAAAGGATAGAAAAATTAGATTAAATTAATTCAAGTTGCTTTGTAAATTGAGTCTATAGCCAAATAACTGGATAGACCATAGAATAATTATTTTATGGCCTATTTTTTATCTAAAAAAAATCTGGCTCTCATTAAAAAAAGCGGGCAAATAAATTTGCCCGCTTTTTTTAATCTATTTTTTCGGAATTAAAATATTATTGCTCCCTCCAATATTTTAATTCTATCGTAAACTCCATTTTAGGTTGGTCTAATTCAAAAGCGACTTCACTAAATCGAGGCTTCCTCCATTTCGAACCCGGCTTACCACTAAAACCATACGGCTCGTTCGGAATACCGATCCTATTTTGACTTAATTTATGACTCGTATCCAAATCTTGATAGGATGCCAGGGCATAGGTTCCATACGATACATTTTCGAAGGTAACCGTCATGGATGTTTCATCTCCCATTTCTATGACATGATCTTCCAAATGACCCTTTCCCTCCAAAAATCCATTTTCGGGATAAATGGCTGCCCGAAGTTCCCCTTTATTAGGTTCTAAATTTGTGATGGTCAAGACTACGGTTCCCGTTTGTCCTTGTGTCGAACCAGCATCATTTCCATTATTAAAAACCAAACTAGAAGCGAGAAGAAGCCAAAGCCATATCTTTATCATGATTATTCGAATTAATTGTGTGAAATGCAAAAATAATGATTTACAAAATGCATAACGAATAAATTTGGCAATATGTTACTTCTGAATGCTTATCTTTAGAATTCATTAGGAAATCAAATTGCGACAAATGGCTTCTTTACAAGAAGAATGGGAGAAAAAGGCTCCTCAGAATTTCAAGAAGAATAAAAGCTTTTTAAAAAAATTGAAATCCAAGAATAAGAAAGAAATCGATTCGCTTTCTTCTGAACTCCATCAAGAAGCTTTCCAAAAAATTGATTGTTTAGAATGCGCTAATTGTTGCCGGGGATTAGGCCCGAGGCTAAGCCGAACAGACATCAAAAGGATGGCGAAATACCTCAAAATGAAGGAACGGGATTTCGAGGAAGAATATATCCGGATGGATGAAGATCAGGATTTTGTAATGAAACAAATGCCTTGTCCTTTTTTAATGGATGACAATTATTGCTCGATTTATGATGCACGGCCTAAGGCATGCAGAGAGTACCCCCATACCGACATGGATGGCTTCGCGAACCACCCCAATCTTCATGCAAAAAACACACTGACTTGCCCCGCCGCTTTCCATGTTGTAGAACGAATGAAGGTTCTTCTGGAATAATTTCACCATCTATTTATGTAGCTATGCCGAAAAAAATCGTTATAAGAAAAAGTATTCAATAACTGATGTTACGCAGAACAAAATTATAATTAGGTTTTGAATCAACTCAAGATTTATAAATAGCTGATTATCAGGTCTAGCATTTTTTGATATTCAAAACGAAATTTGCCAAATCTAATTCTCACCAAATTTTCTAAATAGAGTGCGTAACATCAGTCAATAATAATCATTTTACCATGAGGACTATCCTTTCTTTTTTCTTGTTTTTTTTGAGCTTGCCTATTTTTGCTCAAGTAGTAAAAAAGGACACCACTTTAATTAGGAGCGAAAATATTTATTTTGATTTTGGAAAAGATAATATTCGCCCATCGGAAAAAAATAAATTAATTTCCCTCGCAGCTTCTTTACGTGAAAAATTCGACGGTTATATCCAACTTACAGCACATACGGATTCGATAGGAACACTCAATAATAATTATTCTTTATCGGAACGACGGGGTAGTGCGGTTATTCATTATTTAATGCAGCAAAGAATTGCTCCTTTCTCTTTTGTCACCCGATATGATGGTGAAATGATTCCTATTGCAGATAATAGTACCGAAGAAGGTCGACAAAAAAACAGGCGGGTGGAAATTGCCGTTTATAAAATTAATACATATGAAATTACTCACCCCTCCCCCACAGAACCGACAGAGGAAGACATTGTAGAAATACCCGAAAAAGAAATTCAACCTTCAAAAGAAAACACACTCGACATTACTTTTATTATCCAAGACGAAGAGACCAACGAACCCATACCTAATGCTTATATCACAGAATCTGTTTTGGATAAAAAAATGAACACAACTCAGGGTACATGGAAAGGGGAAATGAAACTACAAACTGAGCACACTTACACTTTCGGTTTTTATGCCAAAGGATATTTTCACAATACAGAAAATTTAATTATTGATGATTATTCCCCCAAGACTTTGACCATAAAATTAAAGCCGATAAAAAAGGGAAATAAATTGGCTCTTCGACAATTATATTTTTATGGCAACCAAGCTAGGCTACTTCCAAAATCTTTACCTGAGTTACGACGATTAAAAGAAAGTGTACTTTTAAACCCTGATGTATTATTAGAAGTCGGCGGGCATATCAATTACCCAAACACCCATCCTAATGACGTACCCCAATGGAGCAGGGATTTATCTGTAAGGAGGGCAGAAGTTATTTATAAATATTTAATTGACAGCGGCGTTAATCCGAAGCAGCTTAGCTTCAAAGGATATAGCAATACACAAATGATTAATCCAACGGCAAGGACGGAAGAAAAAATGAAACCCAACAGAAGGGTCGAGTTGAAAGTGATGGGCTATTTGGATAAATAATTCCTGATAGTCCGATGCTCCTCATGTAACCATTCCCTAAAAAATCATTATGAAGAAAATAACATACAACAATTAATTATTTTTTCATGAGGATTACATTTTCTTTATTTATGATTTTTTTGTGCAATATGCTTTTTGCACAAACGATAAACAAGGACACTGTTTTATTGAGAAGTGAAAACATTTATTTCGATTTCGGAAAAGATAATATTCGTCCATCGGAAGAAAATAAATTAATTTTCTTAGCAGCTTCTTTACGTGAAAAATTCGATGGTTATATCCAACTTACAGCACATACGGATTCGATAGGAACACTCAATAATAATTATTCTTTATCGGAACGACGAGGCAATGCGGTCATCCATTATTTAATGCAGCAAAGAATTGCTCCTTTTTCTTTTGTCACACGATACGATGGCGAAATGATTCCTATTGCCAGCAATGACACCAAAGAAGGTCGACAAAAAAACAGGCGAGTGGAAATTTCAATTTACAAAATTGATACACATGAAATTGCTACACCTGCCCCTATAAATACATCCGTGGAAAAACCTAAAGAGGAAATTAATTCTCCTAAAGAAAATACCCTTAATTTCACTTTCATCATCCAAGACGAAACAACCAACGAACCTATACCCAACGCCTACATCAAGGCATTTCATTCGGATGAAAAAATGATGACCAACCAAGGCACATGGAATGGAAAAATTGAACTACAAACAGAAAATACTTATACTTTTGGTTTTTATGCCAAAGGATATTTTCACAATACAGAAAATTTAATAATAGATGATTATTCACCCAAGACATTGACCATAAATTTAAAGCCGATAAAAAAGGGGAATAAATTAGCTATTAAAGACCTATATTTCTACTCCGGCAGAACAAAATTACTTCCAAAATCCTTACCTGAATTAGAACGATTGAAAGAAAATGTACTCTTAAACCCTAATGTAGTATTTGAAGTAGGAGGACACATCAATTTCCCATCATCATATTCCAAACATGTTCCAAAATTGATCGAAAAATTATCCGTGAGGCGAGCCGAAGCCATTTATAAATACTTAATCGATAATGGCGTCAACCCCAAACAACTTACCTTCAAAGGATATAGTAACAAAGAAATGATTAACCCTCATGCCATTACAAAAGAAGAAATGGAACCCAACAGAAGAGTAGAATTAAAAGTTATAGGTTATTTGAAAGAATAACAAAAATACAAGCACTTATACTTCTTCAAAGTCCATATAAATCCGAACGATAAACCCTCCTTTCTTGCCCCCCTTTTAACGAAAAAAATTAAAGTCATTTATCATAATTCCTCCCTAACAAATGTAACTATTTTAAAAAGAATTGTTATGATAAAAAATAACATTCAACAACAATTACTTTATCATGAGAATTTATCTTTCTTTTTTTCTAATTATTCTATGTTCATCAATTTTTGCACAAACGACAAACAAAAACACTATTTTATTGAGAAGCGAAAACATTTATTTCGATTTCGGAAAAGACAATATTCGCCCATCAGAAAAAAATAAATTAATTTCCTTAGCATCATCTTTACAAAAAAATTTCGATGGTTACATTCAACTCTCTGCACATACCGATTCGATTGGAACACCCAATAAAAACTATTCATTATCGGAACAACGGGGTAATGCTGTCATCCATTATTTAATGCAGCAAAAAATAGCTCCTTTTTCTTTTGTCACCCGATACGATGGTGAAATGATTCCTATTGCAGACAACAGTACAGAAGAAGGTCGACAAAAAAACAGGCGAGTGGAAATTGCAGTGTATAAAATTAACACACATGAAATTACTACATCTGTCTCTACAAATCCATCAGTAGAAAAACCCGTCGAAACACCTAAAAAGGGAATTAATTCTTCAAAAGAAGAAAAAGAAAACACCGTTAATCTCACTTTCACCATCCAAGACGAAACAACCAACGAACCTATACCCAATGCCTACATCAAGGCATTTAATTCAAATGAAAAAATGAATGCACCTCAAGGTATATGGAAAGGAGATATCGAATTACAGGCTGAAAACACTTATTCTTTTGGCTTTTATGCTAAAGGATATTTTCACAACATAGAAAATTTAATGATTGATGATTATTCTCCAAAAACAATAACAGTAAAATTAAAACCCACAAAAAAGGGAAACAAATCAGCCCTTAAACAACTGTATTTTTATAACAATGAAACAACATTGCTCCCAAATTCAATACCCGAATTAAAACGACTAAAAGAAAGTGTACTTTTAAACTCAAATGTATTATTCGAAGTGGGAGGGCATATTAATTTTCCTTTCCCTTACAATGCACCAAAACCCGTTCGAGAGCTATCGGTAAGACGAGCAAAATTCATTTACAATTATTTAATTGAGAATGGTGCAAACCCAGAACAACTTACATTTAAAGGATATGGAAATACAGAGATGATATACCCTACTGCGACAACACACGAAGAAATGACACTTAACAGAAGAGTAGAATTAAAAGTAATGGGTTATTTAAAGGAGAATTAAAATGAAATTAATACAAAATAAAATATTAATTGGGTTTTTCTTTTTTCTATTTTTTGGATTTTGCACCACTCCAGAAAAAGAAAAAAATGATTCTTCGGATATTAAAATTTCTTCAGCTCAGATAGAATCGAAGCCCGAAATTAAAATCGTACCCGAACAAATTCCTAGAACCGAAATTCTTGAACGACTACACCATAAAATAGAACATAAAGAAGATTTATTCGTTCATGTTTTCGTTCCGCTTTGCGACAACGTCCACCAAGGAATTGTTCCCGTTAGCAAAACTTTGGGAAATGGAAAAAATCCTAGAAGCAATTTATATTGGGGTGCTTTGTATGGCATCAAAACTCATTTCAAAAAAACGAAAGACTGGAAATTTACCCAATCTCAAAAAAATATTTCCCCAGAAATTTTGGAACGAGTTGTCTTTCAAAAAAAAGTAGGGAAACAAAATATTTATTTAATCGCCGATGCTTATCAAGGAGACAAAATGAAAGAATGCCTCCATCATTATTTGGATGCTTTGAGTGGAAAAAACAAAAACAGCATTGAAATCGAAAATCAAAATATAAAAATTAATGGTAGACCCGATTTTCTTATTTTTAACGGTCACAATGGCTTAATGGATGTCGAAATTGATTTCAAAAATCAAAAAAATGACACACCGAAAGATGCTGCGGTTATTGCTTGTGCCTCTCATGGATATTTCACGCCACACTTCGAACGCATAGGTGCATACCCCGTATTAACCACCACAAATTTATTGGCTCCTGAAGCCTATGTTCTAGAAGCTATCGTTAACGAATGGTCGAAAGGAAGCAAAGAATCATTTATCCGGGAAGCCGCTGCCAAAGCATATCATCAATATCAAAAGTGCGGCATAAATGGAGCCAGAAGATTATTTAATAATGGTTGGTAATTATTCTATCCCCAATGCCTTTCTCATGCTTTTTGCCTTCAACAAACATTCCTGATATTCAGCATCGGGATTGGAGTCGTAAACGATGGCTCCTCCTACATGATAAGACAAATAATGTTCGGCGGCATTATATAAAATACTACGAATAACAACATTAAAATCAAAATCTCCATCAGGTGTTATATAACCTACCGAACCGGAATACAAACCCCTTGACGTATTTTCATATTGTTCGATTAATTCCATTGCCATCACCTTTGGTGCTCCGGTCATCGACCCCATCGGAAAAAGGGATTTAATCGCGTCGACAAAATGTATTTCACCTCTTAATTCACCACTGATTGTAGAAATCATTTGCCACACTTGTTCAAAACCATAAATCCCGAACAATTCATCAACCACAACCGAACCCGCTTTACATGATCTAGACAAATCATTCCGAACCAAATCCACAATCATTACATTTTCCGCCCTGTCTTTTTCGCTTTCCGACAACGCTTTTTTATTTTTTTCGTCTTCTGATTTATTTCTCCCTCTAGGAGCAGTCCCTTTAATCGGTTGGGATATTATCTTATTCTTTTCTTTTTTAATGAACCGCTCCGGGCTCCCACAATTCAAATATTTATCGTTCCATTTACAAAAAGAAGAAAAAGGAGCTTTTGCAATATAATTCAAAGAAGAATAAAGTGCTGCCGGTTCCACAAAACAACCTTCCACAAAAAATTCGGTACAATAATTCATTTCGTACAAATCACCTTCGATGATATGCTCTCGAATCGCCTCTACCTTTTTTTTGTATTCCTTTTCGGTTTCCCGAGATTTCATTTCCCATTCACCCGAACATTCGCAATCGCCTTCTTTATCCGTACTCCAAATACCTTCCCAAATATGTTGGGGAGAAAAATATTTGGATTCGATTTTTAAGACATCATCTTTAATTAAAATTAAAATATCCGGAACAAAAAAATTCAGCAGAGGCATCCCGACCCTATCCGGGTTTTTCGAATGCAATTTTTCAACATCATTTTTTAAATCGTAGGAAAAAAAACCGAAAAGCCAATCTTTATTTTCTTCGTAATATTTTTTGAGTTGCAAAAAAGGAGCCGCACCATTTTTTTCAATAGTCAATCCTTCTTTATCCGAAACAGCCAATAGAAAATCGTAGGAATTATTAGAGTGGGACGTGTATCCTTGCCCATCCAGAAGACAGCCTATTTTAAAATGCATCATCCAATAAGGCAAAAGAGATTTGAATGCGTCTTTTTTTTCTCCTAAAACAAATGTCGCGGACAATCGTCCATGAATATCTTTTTCCTTATCGGTCATTCAAATTTAATGCGCTTTGCGAAGTAGCAATTCTTTTCTATCCGGCCCCGTAGAAACCATCGTTATCGGAACACCTAATTGTTCCTCCAGTGCTGCTACATAATTTTTGGCCTCTAAAGGAAGATCCTCAAAAGAAACAGCTTCTGCCAATGATTGTACCCAACCTTTATGTTCCTCATATACCAGTTTTATATTTTCTGGAATTTCGTAGGGAACCTCCTCCGTTTCTTTTCCATCAATGATGTATTTCACACCGACCTTCAATTCTTTAAAAATATTTAGGACATCAATTTTAGTTAACACCAATTGTGTCACTCCATTTAGCATGATGGTATATTTCAATTGGGGCAAATCTATCCAACCACAACGGCGGGGTCTTCCTGTGGTCGCTCCGAATTCATGTCCTTCCTTTCTTAATCGCTCTCCCGTTTCATCAAATAATTCACTTGGGAAAGGACCACTCCCTACCCTTGTACAATACGCCTTGGTAATTCCAATCACTTCCCCAATTTTATCTGGAGAAACGCCCAAACCCACACAAACACCCGCTGTCACCGTATTGGATGACGTAACAAAAGGATAGGTTCCGAAATCAACATCCAACATAGAACCTTGGGCTCCTTCAGCTAAAATCCGTTTACCATATTTCAAGCAACGATTTACATAATATTCACTGTTCACTTGTGGAATCTTTCGCAAAGACTCCATACTTGCAAACCATTTCGTTTCTTCCTCTTCCAAATCAAAATCCACTTGGGGCAATGAGCTAAGGATAGAAAGATGCTTCTGCTTCAATCGTTCGTATCGTTCTTTGAAATCAATTTTATTGATATCCCCTACCCGCAAACCATTCCTTCCGGTTCGATCCATATAAGTAGGGCCAATCCCTCTCAATGTAGAACCGATTTTACTCTTCCCTTTTGCTTTTTCATTCGCAGCATCCAACAAACGGTGAGTCGGTAAAATCAGGTGGGCCTTTTGAGAAATGTAAAGTCTGTCCAAATATTTCACATCTGCGGCATCCAACCCTTTTAATTCCTTTTCGAATGTGATGGGATCAATGACGACCCCGTTTCCGATTAAGTTGATCAAGTGAGGGCGGAACACTCCAGAAGGAATCGTATGCAAAACATACTTCTTTCCATCAAAAACAAGGGTATGCCCAGCATTAGGCCCTCCTTGGAAACGGGCAACGATATCATATTTATCGGCTAAATAATCTACAATCTTCCCTTTCCCTTCATCGCCCCATTGCAAGCCTAAAATTACATCTATGTTCATGCGCTTTCAAATAATGTTTTTCAATAGTAATTTCGAATTTCAAAAAACCGCACAAAGATAGTAAAAATAAAGGGAGCTGCTTCTTTTAGCTCAGAATCTTTCACATTTACACCCATAGGCTCTCAAGCATACTGAAAATGTCCCACATTCTTCAGGACTTTTATTTTTTTGTGCGAAATTTATACTGTTTTTCAATGAGTTACAACCAACCACATAAAAAAAAGCAATGAAAAATGTTGTTTTATCGAACAAGTAACACTACCTTTGCAGCCGCTTAACGCGGAATATTACGATTATCAAAATTATACGGAAGTGGATACACTAAGTTATAAGACAAAATCGGCCAAGGCACAAGAAGTAGAAAGAGAATGGTTTGTTGTGGATGCGACGAATCAGACCTTGGGTCGTATGGGTACGAAGCTTGCTACCATCTTAAGAGGCAAGCACAAACCTTCCTACACTCCACATGTGGATACAGGAGATTACATCATTGTTATCAATGCTGAAAAGGTTCGGATGACCGGAAACAAATGGGATGACAAAGAATACCAAAGATATTCTGGTTACCCAGGAGGTCAAAAATCCAAAACTGCTAAACAAGTTTTGGATTCGGCACCTACCAGAATCGTTGAACATGCTGTAAAAGGAATGCTTCCTAAAAACCGTTTAGGACGAGCTATGTTTAAGAAGCTTTTTGTTTATACCGGAGACGAACATCCGCATGGAGCACAAAAGCCTCAGGAATTAAAATTAGATAAATAATTACTGATATGGAAATGATAAATGCAACGGGAAGAAGGAAAGCATCCATTGCCCGTATATATCTAACAAAAGGTGACGGAAAGGTTACAATAAATGGAAAAGTATTAGAAGAATACTTCCCTGTAAGCCACATCCGTAACAAAGTGGTTGAACCACTCCAAGTTGTTGAGGTGTCAGACTTATACAACATCAAAATTAATGTTAAAGGAGGTGGGTTCAAAGGTCAGGCAGAGGCGATCCGTATGGGTATCTCTCGTGCATTGGTCAAATTGAATGAAGAATTCAAACCACCTTTGAAAGCGAAGAAATTCATGACACGTGATGCTAGGGTTGTTGAACGTAAGAAATACGGTAAGCCTAAAGCGCGTAAGAGTTTCCAGTTCTCAAAACGTTAATGGTACGATTGGTATCAAAATTCACCTTATTAATTTCATTAAGAGAAAATACTTTTCATCAATATGGAAAAGCCTACTCATAAACAGTTGTTGGATGCCGGAGTTCACTTCGGGCACTTGAAGAAAAAATGGAACCCAAAGATGTTGCCTTATATCTTCATGGAGAAAAAAGGTATCCACCTCATCGATTTGAACCGTACTACAGAATGTATGGAAGAAGCTGCTGCTGCCATGAAGCAGATTGCACGTTCAGGTCGTAAAATCATGTTCGTTGCTACGAAAAAGCAAGCACGTTCTATTGTAGCAGATGCTGCAAAATCTATCAACATGCCTTATGTAACCGAACGTTGGTTAGGAGGTATGATGACCAACTTCGCCACTATCCGTAAATCCATCAAAAAGATGAACAACATTGATAAGATGTTGGGAGATAGTGCTGTTTCAATCACAAAGAAAGAGAGATTGACTCTTACTCGTGAAAGAAATAAAATCGAGAAAGTTTTAGGAGGTATCGCGAACCTTAACCGTTTGCCTGCTGCCATTTTCATCGTAGACATCACGCACGAGCACATTGCTTTGGCTGAGTCTAGAAAATTAGGATTAAGAACCTTTGCTATGGTTGACACCAATTCAAACCCTGGATTGGTTGACTTCCCTATCCCTGCCAATGACGATGCTTCAAAATCCATCAAAATCGTTACAGATTATATGGTTTCTGCCATCAAAGAAGGCATGGAAGAAAGAAGAAAAAGCAAAGAGGCAACAACAGCTAGTTAAACCCTATTTACGATAATTATATCAGATTAACATTTAAAATCAAAACCGGAATGGAAGTTAAAATTTCAGCCGCAGATGTAAAAAAGCTCCGTGATATGACAGGAGCAGGAATGATGGACTGTAAGAAAGCATTGAAAGAATCCAATGGAGATTTTGATGGCGCCATCGAATTCCTTAGAAAGAAAGGACAAAAGCTTTCGGATAAGAGAGCTGATCGTGAAGCCAAAGAAGGTGTTGTCATCGCTTTGACTTCTGGAAATAGAAACAATGGTGTTGTTGTTCGTTTGAGCTGTGAAACTGATTTCGTTGCAAAAACAGACAGTTTCGTTGATTTGGGCAAATCTATCGCAGATATTGCCCTTAAAAATCTTCCTGCCGATTTGAATGGTCTATTGGCTTTACCTTATGACAGCAAATTATCTGTTGGAGAAAAAGTAACGGAACAATTGGGTGTTATCGGCGAGAAAATCGAGGTAGCAGAATATGCTAAAATCGAAACTGCAGCGGGTGAAGGACAAGTTCTTCCTTATATCCACATGGGATACAAAGCTGGCGTTATCGTTGCTTTGAATCTTGAAGGTCCTCAGTTTGCTGATCCAGGTAAAGATGTAGCTATGCAAGTTGCAGCCATGAAACCTATTGCTGTAAATGCTGAAGGTGTTTCTCAAGAAGTGAAAGACAAGGAATTGAGAATTGGTATGGAAATGGCGCAAGCAGAAGGTAAACCTGAAGCTATGCTAGAAAGAATTGCAACGGGTCGTTTGAACAAATTCTACAAGGAAAATACATTGTTGGCTCAAATCTTTGTAAAAGATAACAAAAAGACTGTTGCCCAATATTTAGAATCTATTGATAAGAATCTAACCGTAACAGACTTCAAACATATTAAATTGGGTTAATTCCCATTTCAATAATAAAAAGCGAAATCATTTTTGGTTTCGCTTTTTTTTTGGGTTCTGTCTAAACTATATTTGTAAACTACAAAATGTACACACCTAAATAGTATGAGTAAGAAATACAAAAGAGTTTTACTAAAACTGAGTGGAGAATCTTTAATGGGAAAACAGAGCTTTGGTATTGAACCAAACATGTTGGTACATTATGCCCAACAAATCAAAGAATTGTCCGAATCAGGCATCGAAGTGGCTGTTGTTATTGGCGGGGGTAATATTTTTCGAGGGCTCCAAGCCAAAGATTCTGGCATTGAGCGGGTACAAGGAGATTATATGGGTATGTTGGCTACCGTTATTAATGGAATGGCCATACAGAGTGCCTTAGAAAGCATTGGCGTCTATACTCGTTTGATTACCGCTATCAAAATGGAACAAATCGCCGAACCTTATATCAGAAGAAAAGCGATACGTCACTTGGAAAAAGGAAGGGTGGTTATCTTTTCCGCCGGAACAGGAAGTCCCTACTTCACCACAGATTCGGCCGCTGCTCTTAGAGCCAACGAAATCAATGCAGATGTGATTCTAAAAGGTACGCGTGTAGATGGCATCTATACCGCCGACCCAGAAAAGGATCCATCCGCTACCAAGTTCGATGAGATATCATTTGCCAAAGTTATCAGCATGGGATTGAATGTTATGGACATGACGGCTTTCACCTTATGCCAAGAGAACAATCTTCCTATCATTGTCTTTGACATCAATAGGAAAGAGAACCTACAACGCATCATTCAAGGTGAACCGGTAGGAACTTTGGTTCAATAAAAATATATCGAACTGTTTTTATATTCGTGACGTTTGTTAATTTTGGAGGTCAAAAAAATAACGGTTTGACCCAAAAGGTCATTCTTTGATTAAAATTGAGACAACATGCAAGAAGAATTAGATTTATACATGGATACCGCCCAAGAAGGCATGCAGGATGCTTTGGAGCGTTTAGCAAGAGAATTGAGTCGGGTCCGTACAGGGAAAGCCACTCCGGCTGTTTTTAATGGAGTGATGGCTGAATATTATGGTACAATGACTCCCATCAGCCAGATGGCCAACATTACGACCCCCGATGCAAGAACCCTTGTCATCCAACCCTGGGACAAAGGAGCTCTACAACCCATAGAACAAGCCATTATTGCTTCCAACATGGGACTGAACCCTCAAAACGATGGAGAAATTATCCGAATCAATGTTCCTCCTCTTACGGAAGAGAGACGGCGGGAAATGGTAAAGAAAATAAAAGCTTTATCCGAAGATGCCAAAGTCAGTATCCGTAATGCAAGGCGTGATTTGATGGATGCCATCAAGCAAGCAGTAAAAGATGGTTATCCGGAAGATGCCGGTAAACACATGGAGCAAAAAGCTCAGGATTTAACCAACGAATACACCAACAAAGCTGATAAAACAGCAGAGTCGAAAGAAAAAGACATCATGACGGTCTAAATTTTCATTTGATATTGATGTTTTTTTGACATTAAAAGGGATTCTACAATGTAGAATCCCTTTTTAATTCTTAAAACTCCCCTAGAGATTACATAAACCAATATAATACGGTATTTTTGCAGCCTAAAAAATCAAGTAGATGTATCCTGATTTATCTTATGTTTTCCACGACCTGATTGGTACTGATTATGACAATTGGCTAGCTATTTTCAAAACCTTCGGTTTACTCTTGGCCACTTCACTAGTAGTAGCTGGATTTATTTTGTATAAAGAAGCCCAAAGGCTCGAACAACCGGGCGGCCCTTTCCATGTTGGCATTAAGGAAATCACTCAAATAATAGGTGGTGCTCCGACTTGGCAAGATATTCTACCCGGTGGTATTGTTGGATTCCTCCTTGGTTTTAAGGCACCCCACGTACTTCAAAATTTTGATGCTTTCAAAGGTGACCCCGTAAAAATTCTCTTTTCTGCCGAAGGTAACTTTATACTTGGTTTGCTTGGAGCATTGATTCTGGGCGGTTTATATTATTGGGATAAAAAAAGACAGCAACTTCCAAAACCCAAACCTCAAAAGTTCTTGATGAAACCCTCCGACCGAGTGGGTGATATTGTCATTATTGCTGCAGTAAGCGGTGTACTGGGAGCCAAGTTGTTTGCAATGGTTGAAGAATTGGGCAACATCAATTCCTTCCAGGATTTCATGGACAATCTTCTCTCCGGTAGCGGTTTGGCTATTTATGGGGGTTTGATTGGCGGATTTGCCGCAGTCATGTATTATGTCAAAAAATTGAACATTCCTCCCATGAAATTCTTGGATGCTGCAGCCCCGGGGCTCGTTCTAGCCCTTGGAATTGGCCGTCTAGGATGCCATTTTTCAGGAGATGGTGATTGGGGCATCCAAGCAGCAGAACAACCTAGCTGGTGGTTCTTACCCGATTGGCTCTGGTCTTGGGATTACCCCCGTAATGTAAACGAAGGAAGAACCGGCGTTCAAGAAGGAATGGTAGCCCCCACCCCACTTCCTATAGATTGTGATGGGTGCAAATATCGTTGGAAAATCGGCTACGAGGTCTATCCGACATCCATTTATGAATTTTTTATGTTCTCCGGAATTTTTGCTTTCCTTTGGAGCATCCGAAAAAAGGCATTAGTTCCCGGTACCATTTTCTTTTTATATATGGTAATGAATGGCATCGAAAGATGGTTCATTGAAAAAATAAGAGTGAATGATGTTTTTATGTGGGGCTTAACACAAGCAGAGGTTATTTCTATCGGATTCTTCTCTATTGGGATTGTCGGTTTAGGAATTATATATGCTAGAAATAAAAATTAATTGGATACTCGAATCGACATACGGAAATTGTCTTTGAAGGAAGTCGAAGAATTCTTCGCCACATTGGGCGAGGCTCGTTTCCGTGCCAAACAAGTTTATGAATGGCTTTGGAAAAAAAGTGCTATTTCTTTTTCCGACATGACGAATCTTTCCAAAAAATTAAGGGAACAACTCGAAACACATTTTATCATTAATGCCATTCAAGAAGACAAAGTACAACGAAGTTCGGATGGTACTATAAAATCCCGTTTCAAATTACATGATGGGCATTTCATCGAATCGGTTTTAATTCCTGTTCCCGATGACCGCCGCTTTACTGCTTGTGTTTCTTCTCAGGTAGGTTGTAGTCTGACTTGTAAATTTTGTGCTACCGGACAAATGAAACGGTTGCGTAATTTGGATGCCGCAGAAATTTATGACCAAGTCGTAAAAGTGAACCAACAATCTTTAGAATCATTCGGACATCCTCTTACTAACATTGTGTACATGGGCATGGGAGAACCGCTTCTAGCATATCGTCCTGTTATGCAAAGTATCGAACACCTTACATCTCCCCAGGGTTTGGATATGTCGGCTAAGAGAATAACAGTGAGTACAGCCGGCATTGCCAAAATGATTAAAAAATTGGCAGATGATAATTCAAAAGTGAATCTGGCCCTTTCCCTTCATGCTGCCGATGATAAAAAGCGGAATGAAATCATGCCCATCAACGAGCAAAACAACTTAGAAGCTCTAGCCGATGCCCTCGATTATTTTTATCAAAAAACAAAAAACAGAATCACTTTCGAGTATATCGCTTTCCAACGATTTAATGATGGAATTGAGGATGCCAAGAAATTGGTGAAATTATGCCGAAGGGTTCCTGCTCGTGTCAACATCATAGAATATAATCCGATTGATGGTGCTGATTTTCAAAAATCGGATGCCCACCGAATTGATACATTCGCACAATATCTAAGAGATCATAGAGTTGCCGTTACAGTTAGAAAATCTAGAGGCAAAGATATTGATGCGGCTTGTGGTCAGTTGGCCAATAAAAATTAATTCCAAAATAATTAATTATGAAAAATTGGAATTTCCTTTCTTGGATTTATTTAATTTTTGCTATTGCTGGTTTGATTTTCCCTTGGTATTTTAATCTGCAATTCATCATGAATTCCGAAGAAGCACTCACTCCTTTAAAATTCATCCAAGGAGGAATGGTGAACCCTATTTCGTCTTCCATTACTGTAGATTTATTTATTGGAGCCACACCCGTTGTTATTTGGATGATGATAGAAGGCCGTAAATTAAAAATGAAACATTTATGGTTTTATTTTCTTTCTACTTTTTTAATTGCCTTCGCTTTTGCTTGTCCTTTTTTTCTTTTTATGAGAGAATTGAAATTACAAAAAATAAACTCCGATGGAAATCATCAAAAATAAATCATTAAAAAATTTCAATACTTTTGGCATTGATGCAAATGCTGAATTTTTTATTCCCATAAAAAAGAAAAACGATCTTTTTGATGTCCTTGAAAAAGAAAAAAACCAGCCCATTAAAATTCTAGGGGGAGGCAGCAATCTTTTAATTACCCAAGACATTTCCGAATGCTTGATTAAAAATGAAATCAAGGGAATACAAGTTATTCTTGAAAATGAAAACGAGGTGCTTGTTCGAGTAGGAGGCGGAGAAATTTGGCACGAATTGGTCCTTTGGGCAGTAGCCAACAATTACGGTGGCATTGAGAATTTAGCCTTGATTCCCGGTACGGTAGGAGCTGCTCCTATACAGAACATCGGCGCTTATGGCGTCGAATTAAAAAATGTTTGCGAGGGCGTCGAATTCATACATCTAGAAGAAAAAAAAGAATATGCTTTTAGCAATGATGAATGCCATTTTTTTTATCGGGATAGCATTTTCAAACACGAACTAAAAGGAAAGATCTGTATCACGCATGTATTTTTCCGTTTGAGCAAAGCTCCCCATTCCCTCAATTTGACTTACGGAGTCATTAAGGGACATCTAGAAAAAAAGGGAATTAAAAATCCAACTATAAAAAATATTTGCGATACGGTTATTGAAATTAGAAATAGCAAATTACCCGACCCAAAAGAATTAGGAAATTCGGGTTCGTTCTTTAAAAATCCTGAATTAAGCAAGGAAGAGTTTTTATCCATTAAAAAGAAATTTCCCGATATCGTTTCTTATGCCCTTCCTTCAAAAAAATATAAAATACCTGCGGCATGGCTCATCGAACAATGTGGATTTAAAGGGGTACGATATGGAAATACGGGTTGTTATAAATACCAACCACTCGTCCTTGTCAATTATGGAAATGCAACCGGAAAAGAAATACAATTATTTTCTGAAAAAATAAAAAAAGCCGTTCGGAAAAAATTCGGAATTTTCATTCAAGCGGAAGTCAATATTTGGTAAATAAAAAATCGCTGCACAAGTACATCGATTTTTTATGAAACATTTTTGACTGATTTTAATTTTTATTTTACGCCCAAACGGTAAGCGGTTTTTCATCATTATAATAACCGATAAAACAAGAAGCCGCTGTCCTCATTCCTCCTCTACTTGGAAGAACACAGTGTACACAATCGGATCGGAAAAGAATTAATTCTCCTACACGTGGTTTTACTTTTGCCGGCTCCATCGGTATTTTATTTCTATCAATAAAATCATATTCGCCGCTGTATAAATCTTCTAATTCCTCCAAGGAGGGACTGAAGTTCCATACCTCTAATTCTCCACCTTCATCTGGAGTACTTAAATATAGATTAGCTGCCAATTGCCCTTTCATCGATTCAAATTCCGAACACATCGGCAAATCTTTATAAAGGGCATCCATGTGAGGAGGGAGCCCGCCTTCGGGATCTGCTTCGAAAGAACGGATAATTCCCGGGTTCATCATTTTGCCATCCAAGGTTTCTACTTCACAACCCGAAGACCAAGCTCTATCCAAATCATTATGAAGTTCCTTCAAAGGGTTGGAATTATTTGTTCTGATAATCTGATCTATCGTATGATGCAAATTTTGAGCAGATTGAAAATATTTTTCCATCTTATCCGGGCAATTTTCTGTCTCAAACAAAGTCATTCCTATTCGATTAACAGAAACATCCACAGCATTGGAATAACGACCCAGTTCCGTTGATTTCTCTAACGGATGCCTCCAACGCATGCATTGCATTTCATTCACTAAAGGAAAAATCCTCAACATCAGAATTTTACCAGAAATTAAATCCTGAATATCTTTTTGTAAAATCTCTGTTCTTTCTACGACATCAAATTTTGAATTGGTATTGCCCATTTTTTTAATTGTGTGGTTTTAGTTGAATTATAGTCCCTGATATAGTTCTACTATCATTCTTAAAAAATGATGCATAGAATTACGAATATTATTTTTCATAATATTTGGAAACGTATTCTAAATTTCTTGTAAAGCTATCTACAGCAGACCTTTCCCTCCTAAACAATTTTTATGTTCAAAAATAATTAAACAATCATTAATCTCTGATAATCAATGATTTAAAAAATCAATTAAATAAGGGAATATAATGCTAAGGAAAGTAGTGCTAGAATAGTTCAGTTGCAATTTCCAAGCCAAGCAGCTCTATGGAAGAATAAATTTTTATTTTTTTTAACATTTAACTTATCGTATAAATCAATAATATTTCCTTCTTTATTAGAATAACTCCACTATATATTCAAAACTGTTCCGTATAGATTAAAATTTTTTACCATATTTCTTTTTATTTTTGGGAAAATTGATTTCCTCTTTGAAGGAGGAACAATTAAAACAAATTATCATGAAAATAAACCATTTCATTATCATCTTACTTGTATGTTTAATCGCAGCATGTTCTGGAGGTTCAAAAGAAGATGAGAATGTAGCAAGAAAAGCAGAAAAATCTCTTGATGAACAAATTGAAGATCATATAAAAGCAGAACTGGAAAGTGGAGAACAGAACGACACCATCGTCTTGGACTTTCGTTTCCATATGTCCCGAAACGATGTGTATAAACACACTAAGAAATTATCCCGGGAAAAAAAGATGTATCCCATTCAAAAATCGAAGAGAACTCGAGAGTATGTCTATGATTTAAGATTAAGGAAAGCTGGTAAACTCCGTACTTTTTTTGAAGCTTATTATTATGATAAAAAAGAATTATATCGGGTGGAATGCGTACCAAAAGTTGACACCACGAAAATAAAAATCAAAGAGGTGCTTCAAGAAATCAAACCGATTTATGAGGCAGAATATGGCCGCCCACACTTTATTGTTCCGAATCAGGAAGATCCGAAGTGCAAAACGTATCTTTGGATCGATGGTAACCGTAAGATAGAAGTAGGATGTTTTGAAGATAAAATTTTCATGTATTATGAAGATATTCCATTATCTAGAAAAGCAGCTTTAGATTCAGATCTATGACCTCGTACTACATTTTTACGTCCTAAAATAAAGGATAGAATAACCACACGATTTTGGCACTTTTATAGTGGACAATATGTACACTGTCTTTTGAAGAAAATATTAAAAATCGACATATGAAAATAGAACAAAGATTATGGTCTCCGGCCAAAGGCTGGGAAAGAAAAACCCAGGAGGAACTTCCAAACGGAAATAATTTGGTTTTAGCTTTTGGCAGTCGCTATAAACTAGAACAAGAAGATGTCATAAATGAACTCCTTGGATTCTATCCTAATTCTGATGTCATTATCAATTCGACCTCTGGAGAAATCTTGGAAAATAATGTAACTGACGACACTATTGTTGTTACAGCCATACACTTTGAAAAAACAAAACATAAAATTGTTCAGGCCCAAATCAGTAATGCCAAAGATACCTACCAAAAAGGAAAAGAATTGGCAACGAAATTATTGAACGACGATTTAAAACATGTTTTCATTATTTCGGATGGTGGCTTGGTCAATGGAAGCGAATTGGCAAAAGCCTTCAATGAATCCCTACCCAAAGAAATTACGACAACAGGTGGCTTGGCAGGAGATGCTGCCAGATTCGAGAAAACTTTGGTAGGATATAATACCCAACCTACTTCTGGCAACATCATTGCCGTAGGATTGTATGGCGATGCCATCCAAGTAGGTTATGGATCTGTCGGCGGTTGGGATACTTTCGGAGCCAAACGGAAAGTCACCAAATCTATTAATAATGTATTATACGAATTGGATGGAAAATCCGCATTGGAATTATATAAACTTTATTTAGGTGATAAAGCCAAAGAACTACCCGGTTCCGCTTTATTGTTTCCTCTGAGTATTACCACAGAAGACGAAACCAAACCTTTGGTACGCACCATCCTCTCGATAGATGAAGAAACCCAAAGCATGACCTTCGCAGGTGATATCCCCGAAGGGGCAACTGCCCAACTCATGAAAGCCAATTTCGACAAATTAATTGATGGAGCTTATGAAGCAGCGGAATCTGGCAAGGAAGCCATCGACCAAAAGGGACGCCAAGCCCAATTGGCCATTTTAATTAGTTGTGTCGGAAGAAAGCTCGTACTCGATCAAAGAGTAGATGAAGAAATCGAAAGTGTGATAGAAATTATTGGAGACAATGTTCCCATTACAGGATTCTATTCTTATGGAGAGCTATCACCTTTTGCCGGTTTCCATAGTTGCAGGTTGCACAACCAAACCATGACGATTACCTTACTCGGTGAAAAATAAATATGAACCGATTACTTAAACGACAAATAAAAAGACATCTGGGAGGATTGGAAAATGTTCCCGATTCATTGGTTCCGTTTTTGGAAGCCATCGATCGCTCCTATAAGCATTATGAAGAAGATCGCCTTCTTCTCGAACGCTCTATGGATATCAGTTCTACCGAATTGGAAGTTTCGAATTCACAATTAAAAGAACAAGCCACCAAGCAGGCAGAAATTCTAGAACGCTTGAAGGTCTCCCTGAACACCTTGCTTTCTATGGATGAATCCGGTTCGGAATTGAACTTCATCAATGATGAAGATGATGTGCTAAAAGTTATCAATTTCATTGAAATCCAATCCAAGCACATCAAAAAAGTCGAACAAGAAATATTACAGGTTCAGCATTTCATCAATCAATCCAACGACGCCATTCAGGTTATGGATGCAGAAGGAGGATTGGTCTTCGCTAACAATAATGCGCTCCTTTGGATGGGAGGTGACAAACAAACACATTACGGAAAACCCATTTTTTCTATTGACTCCAAATTTAAAAACGATAAAGAATGGAATACCATTCTTAATAAATTGAAAAAAGAAAATCCTTTTATTCTTGAAAAAGAACAGAAGGCTCTGAACTATGAATTCTCTGTTGAAATGAGCATTAAACAGGTTAAGCTACAAGAAGAGGATTATGTTATTTCTGTTACAAGGGATATCAGCAGCAGAAAAGAGGCGGAAAAACTACAAAAAGAACTAATTGCCGGCTTGACCAAAGCGAATGAGGAATTAGAAAATTTTGCCTATATCGTCTCTCATGATTTGAAAGCTCCTATTCGGGGAATTGGTTCTTTGGTTTCTTGGTTAAGGGATGATTATGGCAAGGTCTTGGAGGATGAAGGGAATAACCTTCTCAATTTAATGGAAAAAAGGGTTTTAAGAATGCAACAACTCATTGAGGGCATTCTTAAATATTCTAGAGTAGGCCGAACCGATACCGAGGTAAAAGAAATAGATTTGAATGAACTTGTAAGGGATGTGATTGATACCATTGCCCCTCCAGCCGATACTTTTGAAATCAAATACGAAAATCCTTTACCGAAAATTGTCAACAGTGAAGTAAGAATCGGACAAGTGTTCCAAAACCTCATCAGCAATGCCATCAAATATAGCGACAAAGACAAATGTATTGTCTCGGTCGGAGTAAGGGAAGATGGATCTTTCTGGGAGTTTTATGTCAAGGACAATGGTCCGGGTATCAAACCCAATTATCATGATAAAATTTTTAAAATTTTCCAGACCCTTCAAGCTCGAGACAAATTCGAAAGCACCGGCATCGGTCTTTCCATCATAAAAAAAATCATAGACCAAAATGATGGGAAAATCTGGTTGGAATCGGATGAAGGACAAGGCTGTAAATTTTTATTCACACTCCCCAAATAATCATTATCTTTATCAAAATTTTCGCATATGAGTGTAGAAAATAAACCCATATTATTGGTTGAGGACGATGAAATTGACATCATGACGGTAAAAAGGGCCGTCAAAACACTCAAGATTCCTAATCCATTACATCTTGCCAATAATGGTGAGGAAGCATTGGAATACCTAGAAGAAAATGCAACCCAACTACCGGGCATCATTATTCTAGACATCAATATGCCTAGGATGAATGGTATTGAATTCTTGAATATCATTAAGAAAGATCATCGGTATCTACGTATACCTGTCATTGTTCTAACTACTTCTAAAGAACATCAGGATCGGTATGAATCCTTCAATTTGAATGTAGCAGGTTATATGATTAAACCTGTCATATTCGATGAATTTGTAAAAGTAATTGACATCATTCATAAATATTGGTCGACGAGCCGCCATCCGAATGAATAATTTTAAAGGGGCTCCATTATAGAAAAGGGTATTACTTACTAAGTAAGTAATACCCTTTTCTTATTTTGCATCATGATTCGAACACTCGTTTTCTGGTTAAAAGTCTCCCGCCCCGGCTTGTGGTTTCCTGCCTTGTGGCTATACTTCCTTCCCCTTAGTGGAATGGATGTTTGGGAGCAGACCAACTTTTGGTTAGGATTGGTGTTCGTCACCTTTCCTTTGAATTTCATCATTTATGGTTGGAATGACATCGTTGATTATGAGACGGATCGGCACAACCCGAGGAAGGATAGTTTTCTTTTTGGTGCACAAGGAAGCAGGGAACAATTGTCTGCTCTTAAAATACCCTTAGTTGTCTTACAACTTCTTTTTTATGGATTTTTTATTGCTTGGTTGGGGCTTGAGGCAGCCGCCTTGTTTTCTATTCTTTTTTTGGTGCTATTGGCTTACAATTTCCCCAACAAAGGATTTCGGAACACCCCGCCCCTCGAATTATTCGCCCAATTCGGATACTTGCTCATCGTTCCTTTCAGTATGATGTTGAATCAGACAAGCGAGGTTCCCTATATCACGTATTTTTATTTGGTTCTCTTTGCCATACAATCGCAACTGATAGGCGAAGTCATGGATATCGAACCCGACAAAAAAGCCCAACGTAAAACCACCGCTACACAATTGGGCATGAAACGAACGAAATTCCTCATCATATTCATTGTTGCTTTGGAAGTATCCCTGCTCTTTTTTGTTTATCAGGATTTTATCTTCGGTGGGATGTTGGCTCTTGGACTTATTTGGCTATTATTGGATTTGTTCTTAATTTTCAAAAATAGAACCTATTCCCTATCAGAAATGAAATTATTTGGTATTGGCAGTAATGTTATTGCTCTTCTGAGTATGATATATGTTTGGTGGTCGGGTGTTTTGATGAAAATATGAACCTTATCCTATTAATTTTATTATAATTAGAATTGACATGAAACAGATCCTATTTTTTAGTTGCTTTTTATTTTTTGTGGCTTGTACTCCTAAAACCACAAGTACTGTAAAAGAGGGCGTATCCCCATCTGACACTCCTGCCAGTCCGGACAAAAAGAGCATACATGGTTTTGATGTGGAGGATATTTCCGGAAATACTTTTTCGTTCAAAGATTTGAAAGGAAAAAAAATCATAATTGTGAATACGGCTTCCAAGTGTGGACTGACACCCCAATACAAAGATTTACAAACTTTGTATTCTAACTACAAAGATAAAGGTTTAGCTATTGTTGGATTTCCTGCCAACAATTTCATGGGTCAAGAACCCGGTTCGAATGACAAGATAAAAACTTTTTGCAGCGAAAAATATCAGGTAACTTTTCCTATGATGGCAAAAATTTCGGTGAAAGGAAAGGATAAACATCCTATTTATCAGTTTCTAACTTCCATGTCAGAAAATGGTGTTGCAGATTCTAAAGTATCGTGGAATTTCCAAAAATATTTATTGGATGAAGAAGGGTATTTGATAAAACATATTTCCCCAAAAGTAAATCCATTGAATGAGGAAATCATCCAATGGATTGAAGGGTCGTAAAATGATTTCGGTATTAGGTTTCTGGATTGAAAACGGAACCGCTTAATTTCTGTGTTTCCTTATCTCCTTTGAATTTATATTGGGCAATATAATAGTATGTGCCCTCGACAGCTTTCGTGTTTTCGGAAAGGTGGGTCGGTGTTAATGTGATTTTATCTCCCCCCCATTCTATGCCTTCTTGATTCAAGCCGTAAATATGGTTGCCCCATTGGTCGAATATTTCAAGAACCAAGTATTCCAATTCGCACAGAGAATCATAATCCAAAGAGATTTCTTGGTCATTTTTGCTGATTTCTGAAAAAACGACCAAGCTACAATTCTCTTCGTTTACAGTAGATTCTGTAGTTCCTCCCCACTGAAGGGCAAAACAGACAAGTATCATTATTAGTTTCATAATTTAATATAGTATTTTGATTTCTAAGTAGCTTACTGTTAATAAGTTATTCAAAAAGAATGCCTAATTAGAAACAAATCATCATATATTTAATATCAATATACATAAAACATATGTAAACAAGAACTTGATTCAATATATTTTTTTCTTCTCTATGTTTCAATCAAACCAGTTAGAATACATCACATAATTATTTGCAATGCGTTCTATGGTATCTTTGAAGGTATTGGGACTCAAATCCTTAACTTTACGGGCCGGCACCCCTGCATATATCGCATTCGATTCGAGTTGGGCATTTTCCAATACTACGGCTCCCGCAGCAATCAAGACATTATCGGGAACAACCGCCAAATCCATAACGATGGCTCCCATTCCTATCAATACATTATTGCCGATGGTACAACCGTGAACGATTGCTCGATGCCCGATGGAGACATTATCTCCAACAACCGTTGGGGCTTTCTGATAAGTACAATGGATAATCGCTCCATCCTGCACATTTACCTTATGCCCTAAACGGATGCTATTCACATCGCCCCGTACAACAGATTGAAACCAAAAGCTACAATGATCCCCGCAAACCACATCTCCTACAATAGTGGCATTTTCCGCAATGAAAACATCTTTTCCGAAACGGGGCTCTTTGCTTTGTACTGTTTTGATAATGGGAGGCATGATAATTATTTCAGGACAGGTGTTACCAAATATCCTTGTTTCCTCAAGAGGGCAACTACTCCTTTCTCGCCTCCCAAGTGTCCTGCTCCTACGGCAAAGAACGTAGGTTGGGCTACCATGGCTTCTTCCATAAGAGGAATCCAATTTTCATTCCTCATGATGAGGAATTTTTCTTCGAAATCAGAATTCTCTCCGGACTGTTCTTGTATCATTTTATATAAACCGGGGATGTCTTGCTCTGTATATAATTTCACCATCGCATCTAAAGATGCATCCATATCCTCTTCGGAAGCTTCTAGGGATTGCACCAACATTTTGGCTTGCTCCTCCAAAGAAATGCTGTCGAACATCCCCATTTGGAACTCTATGGTTTCCAGACCGGCAATGGGCTTATTTTGTTTTTTTGCCATATCTGTTAGTTCCATCTCATAAGATTTCATCGAACCAAGGCTCATTCCACCTCCAAATGGGCTACCACTGCCGCCACCGCCGCCGAGGCTCTCTCCTTGTTCGAGCATGGTACTCAAAAACATCGGTTTGATGCGATCGGTCATATCACCCAATAACATAAATAAAGGATTACCCGAAAGTTTATCCTTTACTTTTTTATAATCTTCTTCATTCAATAGATCTTTTAATGTTACGCCCTCTTCCATGAAAATCATGCCCATCAATGAACTCATTCCTCCCATCGAACTCATATCATCGGTGTTGATTTCGAAAAAGACTTTTTCCGATTCTCCCAATGAACGTTCGACATATTCGGGCATGAAATAATCGTCCTCCTCTATCATGTGTATGGTACCAAATAAATAAGAAGGTGTTTTGGTTTTCTTACTTGTGATTTTCCAAAGCAATGCTTTTTTCTTCGCCGCTAAGGATGTATCCACCTGTATTTTACCCGGACCTTTGCAACTAGTTGCCATCATTCCCAAGCTCAATAAGATTGCACCTAAGTAGGTGATAATGGATATTCTTTTCATATTCATCATTAAAATAT
This sequence comes from Saprospiraceae bacterium, assembly GCA_020629255.1. Taxonomy (GTDB): domain Bacteria; phylum Bacteroidota; class Bacteroidia; order Chitinophagales; family Saprospiraceae; genus JAHDCE01. The sequence continues at coordinate 31,574 of JAHDDR010000028.1, forward strand.
TAATTCTTCTAGGAAGGGAATTCTTTTCCCATCAACAAACTTACAAGAAAAACGCATGAATTGTTCTTGATGTATAATTCAGGGTATCTATTTTTTAGAAAAATCATACCGATTGGGTTCTTTCCAAATGCCCTTTCAGTTCTTTGAGATAAATATTCATGCTGTTCAGCGTTAACATTTGGAGGAGGGGTGCGGCTATGGTCTGAAAAACAGAGCCTGTTTCTCCTTCGGAGACCATCGTAATTAAAGTTCCTTCTGTTTGCATTTCGAATTGGTATGTTACTTTAACCGGCATTACTTCATCTTTGGAGATCGTAACAAATGATTTATTTTCCACGCATTCCAATATTTCATGTTCATATTCGACAATCCGACCGAACACTTTTATTTTTTGGTAAAACCGACTGCCTTCTTTCATGGACGTATCATCCAGCAATTTACACTCCCATAATTGTGAACTCCAATGAACAGAATTTTCTAAATTGGTTATGGTTTGGAAAACTTCTCCTATAGGAGCTTGAATATTAATGGATGTTTCAGTTTTGAATGGCATGTTGATGGGTTCTCCCTTTAGTTGGGTACAAATGTAAGGAAAACACAGAAATTTTATTTTGGTTCATTGATTCGTCTATTCACTTTTATTTATTAAAATATTTTTTGGTGAATTTTTTAAAGCGGTGCAGTTGTTCTTCT
>JAHDDR010000029.1 GCA_020629255.1 Saprospiraceae bacterium
CAATTCAGTATTTACGTGAAACTCTTGCACCAACTCACTACAATTCTCACTATTGGGCATAGAAATAGTTACTCTATACTTACCTTGAGCATCTACGGTAATAGGTGGAGGAGAATTTCCTCCATGAGACCATTCATAGGCATATTCTATTTCTGGGTTTGATATACTAAAATCAATTTCGCCCTCACCATCCTTGCAGATTGTGGGCATCACTATACTGTCTATTGTAATTTCTGGGGGGAGGATAACTAGGGTGTCGTAACTATAACTTATTGTTCCTGTTGGACTTGTAATTGTTAAGCATAAAATATGAGTTCCTTCTTCTAAAAAACTGACATCATGTACTGTAAATTCTTTTTCACAGGTATTAAATAATATTTCATTATTTAAAGTCCATATGCAAGAATACCCTGTGGTATCAATTGATGGGCCTCCTTTTCCAAATTCAAAATTTAATGAATCTGGTACTCCACAATAAGTTTGATTGGCTGGTTCAACAATATCTACACCAAGTTGACCAAGGAAGGATATGGGCGTACTTTGCCCCTTCCCCTCAAAAACCAATAAAAAAATGAATAATATGGATAAAATTGTGTGCTTCATAATGGTTCCATTAAAACTGGAATACATTTTGGATTTGTTAAACCAAAGATACGGGTAATTTTTCCCGCCACAAAGAACTATTTTTAAGGCTTGTCGGAACTAAAAAACACTACATTCAAGCTGTCAAAAACATAAAAATCTAACAACCAGCAATTTATTTCAAATATTTTAAAAATGTTGAAAAGTAAATCATATCTCGCCTTTTTGAATATGAATGAAAAAGAACGGCAAGAGCTCTTATCCTTGCTCAATGTTCCCATGTTTAATCTGGATGAGCATTTGCTTTTATTGTTCGAATACTTCCTAGAAGCTACGCAGCCCAAGAAGGAAGAATGGTTTTCTAGCATCCTCCCCGATCAAACTTTTGATGATTTGTTTGTGAGGCGTCTTCTTTCTGAATTGAATAAGAAGATTGAACAATATTTTATTTGGAAACAATTGGAAAATCGGGAAGGCATAAAATCTTTGTTGTTGTTATCGGCTTATCGGGAACGCAGGTTATACCGGCATTTTGATGGTTTGAAAAGGCGGAAAACAAAACCCGATCTTTTCGAATATGCATCGGATTCTTTTTTTTATGAATATCAATATTTAGCCGAAGAAGATAAAAAAACGACTGAAATGGGATTGAGAATCCCTAAAACCAATACCGCCGAAAATTTATTACAACTCGATTTATTTTACATTACTGAAAAGCTTCGGTTCTTTTATGAAATAGATAATTCAAAGCATATTATTGAAACAGATGATTTGATCCATTTGAGAGATGAAACCATACAACTGGCCCAATCCCCTCCCTTTAATGAGTATGTCCAAATACAATTATATTTAAAAATTTTGGACACCCTGCCTCCTATATCCAGCGATGTTGCCTTTAAGGAATCCAAAGAGCTTTTCATTAAAAATCTCTCCCTTTTCGGGGATAGGGAAAAAAGGTTTTTTTACCTTGCTCTAATAAATTTTTGGATCAGAAAAATCAACAAAGGTGTTCCTGATGCTCTAAGGCAATGTTTCCAATTGTACCAGGAAATGGAAAAGCAAGGATTATTGGTACAAGGAGAGCATATTACTCCCTGGTCGTATAAAAATATTATCACTGCTGCCTTGTTGTTAAACGAAGTTAATTGGGCTCAGCGATTCATCACAAAATATAAAGACGCATTAAGGGAAGAACATCGTACAGATGCTTTTTATTTCAATAGTGCCAAGCTCAATTTTGCTTTGAAAAAGTATGGAAAAGTTTTAAGTAATTTACAAAAAGTAGAACATGAAGATATCTTCTATGGTTTAGACTCCAGAATTCTTTTGATGAAATCATATTATTATACTCATGAAATTGAAGCATTACTGAGTCTAACTGATAGCTTTCGAATTTACTTAAAGAGAAAGAGAAAAATACCTGATGAACGAAAAAAGAGATATTTGACATTAATTCGCTTTATCAGAAATTATTTCCACACCAACCCAAGAGATTTGGCAAGGTTTAAACGGTTAAAAAAGAATATAGCAGCCTCGCCAAAATTTATAGAAAAAAATTGGCTGACTGAAATCGTAGAAAAAAAAATAAAAGAAGTAGAAAAATTATATAATAAATAAAATAGCTATTTAAAAGCTATGCCGCTTTACATTTTTATGTGAGATATTATGTGCCACCAAATCAATTATAATTTTAAGCGCTACTAACAATATTAACAAAGGCATCGGACTATTAAATAGGAGTACGAACATCGCTCCCAAAATCACGACAAATTGTTGAATGAAAATGCGGACATAAGGCTTGAACATTTGGATACCCGGATTGGTGTGAATATATTCTTCTCCTTTATAAAAATTCATGTACAAGGAAAAAGCATGACTAAAAATAATTCCTAAAATTCCTAAAAATAAATAATCGGTATTTTCTTGGATGAATTTTAATGTGCCGAATAAATCCATGTTTCCGCTGCTAGGAGAAATCACTCCCATAATTAAAAAGAATTGTACGAAAATGAAAAAATTATAATGGAATAAAAAAAATACACTAATGAATGTTTTCCCTGCTGTTCCTAAATCATTTTTGGTTGAATTAAAATCTGTTTGATTTTCCGCCTTATTCTTTTTTCCTTGTTCATGTGCCCATTCGAAAAAAGGTCCCATCGCCTTGGCGGCTTCCTCATCATTTTCGGGTGGTTTCCCTTGGCACATATTTATTTTAATTACATTAAAAAAGCCAATAATAATGGTTTCCAGCCAATAAAAAATCACGACATCCAAAACCTTCCAACCATACAGTATTACTCCGAAAATAGGAATAAGATTTGCCAATACTAAAGTGACACTTGTTTCGGGTGCATATGTTTTCCTTGGTAATAATCCCATGCTATTTCATTTGATTTTCAAAAAATATTCAACCATTAAAATTATCCGGCTCCCATTAATAACAAACCTCCACCAAAAGTAATGAGTGCTATTAATAAAATGACAAAAGTGTAACCCATTATTTTCCGCATATCCAAATTAGCAATCGCCAACAAGGGAATCGTCCAAAAAGGTTGTATCATATTGGTCCATTGATCACCATAGGCAACGCCCATTACAATAACAGAAGGATCTGTTCCTAATTTATTTGCAGCATCTATAAAAATAGGTCCCTGCACGACCCATTGTCCTCCGCCCGAAGGAACAAACATATTTACAATTCCACTAGAAATAAATGCCCAAAAAGAAAGGGTATCTGCCGTAGCAATTTGTGTAAATGCATCCGACATAATTTGCACCAATCCTGCGTCTTTTATCAAGCCCATAATGCCTGCATAAAATGGGTATTGCAATAAAATAGGTCCTAGCAATTTACTCGCATTACTTACTAATTCCACATAATGTTTGGGAGAACGAGCCAACAACATCCCCAAAGCCAAAAATGTCCAATTTACAATATTTAAATTCAGGTTGAAGCCTTTTTGGTAAAACCAAAATCCTAAATAAAACACCACCAATAATCCAAAAATTAAAATAAGAATTCGGCTATTATCAAAAGCATCACCTATTGTATTTTTAATGGGATGACCTATTCGTGCTTCGGTTGTACCGGCTGCTTCCAAAGTAATTTCATCGTCGGATGATTGTATCTCTTTTTTTATTTCTTCTTTTTTTTCTATTGCAGATTCTAATGTTTCTGCTTTCAAGGAAATGACTTCTTTTTCATCTGGGTGCATTAAGGGGCATATCACAGAAATGGCGATTAAAGTGATGGCAGCAATTGCCATATTCCAAGGCGTAAAAATAGTTTCGGTGACCGATAACACCCCCATCGATTCTTCTAGAATATGTCCGGGGGTCGCTACAAAAAGAGCGGAGCTACTAGAATAACCCATATGCCAAATCACAAAACCGGCATAGGCGCTTGCCACCAATAATGGATAATGGATTTTCATCCCTTTTTTGTCTCCTTCTATGGCTACCTGCCTGGCAATTAACGCTCCCACGACCAAACCCAAAGACCAAGCAAATAAATTGGCCAATCCTGAAATCAAAGTCACTAAAAAATAGGCTTGGAATTCTGTTTTGGGCAAGCGAGCCAAGCGGGACAACCCCTTTTGCACAACATCGGTATGTGCTAGCGCATGTGCGGTTATCAAGGTGATGCTGATTTGTGCCATGAAGCTCAACAATGCCGACAATCCCCCACCCCATGCTTCTACAGCTCCAATGGCTGTCGTATCTGTCAGACCTAATGCCAAGAAAAAAGTGAATAAGGTCAAAAGAATAACAAACACAAATGGATCGGGATAATATTTTTCGACAATGGTGACAAAAGGATTGGATAATTTCTGAAATATTTTCATTTCGTTTTGCTATTGATTCTCCGAATATAAGCAAAGATTTAAAACATATGAACCATAGATAATCAAACAGCCCTTTCTGAATTTCCTTTTTTAGAAACATTTAAATTGTGAAAGGTATATTGTATATTAGGAATTCCTACTATTCAAAAACCATTTAAAATTCTAAAACCATGAAAAAAATAATTTTCTTTTTACTTACACTTTTTGCATCATTATCCCTTTTTTCCCAAGAATTGGATGTGGATGATCGTGTAACCATCACCCAAAACATCAGACCCTATATTGGGGTCTTTGCTTTCGGTTATCAAGGTTCCAGTAATCCGGGTTATCCTCAATTTCAGCTCAACAACTATGGAGGCACGCCTGGAGCCGCCACCGCTACATCAGACAATTCCATCCTCGGCACCTTTGCATTTTCCGGACATAATGGTACTGCTAAAAAAACTGTCGGTGTATTTAGAGTGAAATCCATGACCGATTTCAGCAATACCCTTTCTTCTAGAATGGATTTCCTTCTGGGTCCCAATAGAGAGCAGCGGATGACTATCCTCGGCGACAATGGTTTTGTAGGCATTGGAACAGAATCTCCGGAGACCCAATTACATATTTCCTCTGGACAAGCAACAAATGCTGTAGCATCCAGCAGCTTAGTGGATGTCGTTATTGAGGACGAGGACTGGAGTTATTTGGAGTTCAAAGGAGGAGAATTTGGAGGAACCAGTTTCAATGATGAAGGTCAAAGTATTTATGCTGGTACCATATATGATTATTTTTCAAACAAACTATACTTTAAAACTGGAGGGGTATCTGAAAGAATGCTCATCGACTCCGATGGCCAAGTAGGTATTGGGCTAAGTTCTCCTACGGAAAAACTAGATGTCAATGGTAATGTCCGATTTAGAAATAATTTGCGAGTGGACGACAGACTTGTCGTGAATGATGACGGAACGAACTCTAGCTTGGGTAGAGTTTTATTTGTTCGTGATTATCTTAGTACTACTGCTGCTTACATTAAAAATCCAGGTTCCATTGGTGCTTCGCTTACAAACGGTACAGCGCTATTAGTAGAAGGTAGCCAATTTGGTATTGATATTATAATGAATGAAAGTGATGCAGATGGAGATATGCATGCTATAAGAACCGATAACTTTACGAATACAGCGGCAGTAGGGCTATTGGGTAACCATTATGGCATTAAGGCTTATGCTTCTGGTAAACGAAACAGCGCATCATATGGCAACTTTTCTATTTTTGGAGAAGAAGGGCAAACGGCTGGTAACGGAACTAACTGGGCGGGTTATTTTTCTGGAGATGTTCGGATAACCGGTACACTGGACAACACTTCTGATAGAAAATTAAAAAAGGACATCAAGGAATTAGAGGGCGCTTTGGATATTATTCAGAAATTAAAACCCATGACTTATCTTTTCCGAACGGATGAATATCCCAATATTCATTTGGATGAACGGCCACAAGTTGGCTTTATAGCACAGGATATGGAAAAGGTGCTGCCGAATTTGGTGCGTTCCGCCTATCATCCTGAGCATAAGAAAAGGGAAAACGATGACAGAGAATCTTCTCCTGCCGTGGAGATCAAATCCATTAACTATACAGGTGTCATTCCTGTTCTAGCTCAAGGCATTAAAGAATTAGATGATAAACACAATGCTAAAAATGCTGAAATCGAAGCTGTAAAAGCCGAAAATGAAAAACTGAAAATGAAAAATGAGGAACTTGAGCAGAAATTGGATGAAATGAGTAATATCCTTACTGAAGTCAAGGAACAATTCTCAAAATATGAGGAAGGTTTGAAAGCCTATGGTTTAGAAAACACTAACACTCCTCAAAAAGAACGGCATATTGTATTAAATGGTGATGGAAGCACCCCGATTCTAGGACAAAACGCCCCTAACCCCTTTAATCAAAAAACTCTTATCAATTATTATTTACCCGACAATACCTCTTCTGCTCGTATGGTATTTTCCGATATCAATGGTAAAACATTGAAAACGGTTGATATATCTGGCCACGGATTTGGACGATTAAGTTTAAAAGCCGGTGAATTAATTGCAGGCACTTACATTTATACATTGTTTGTAAATGGCAATAAGATAGCCAGTAAACAAATGGTTTTAGTAGAATAGTGATATTTAAATTGCCAAAACAGTAAAATACTGTTTTGGCAATTTAATTTAATCTTGAAAAATTAATTTAAACAAATGATGTCTTATCTCAACATTATTCTTTTTTCATAATTTTAAACAATTCCGAAATACCATCTTCCGTTTTTATCTGAATAAAATAAATACCCGAACTTCCGTCTAATTCCAAGGACATTTTCTGTTGATTTTGGAATTGTGAATCTAACAATAATTGTCCAGTTACGTTTGTAATTTCGATTTCTACTTCCTGATACATCCGATCCAATACTATTTGTATTTCTCCTGATGTAGGGTTCGGAAATACTTCGAATTTTCTTTTTTCTTCTAGAACACTTATAATAGGCGTTGTTACATTTTGAATCCCATCATCCACGATATGACTTGTAGTGTTCGTTATGACCGGTGCATTATAATCAAAATAAATACCTACGTTATTATTTAATTCTGTTCCATTTGGCAAATCGGGCAATTGATCTACATGAAACACCACAAAACCATGGCTCGCTACTTCATTCGTCGTACTGTCTGGCAATAAAATATCATTGAAGGTCCACTCCAAAATTCTTTCTCCATAAATCTGGAAAGTATAAGGATGGCTCGATGCTCCCGATTGTATGGAAAAAATATCAAAATCTTCCTCTAAGGTATCTCTTACCACCACCGTGAATGCCGTATCTGTTCCCGTATTTTGGAATCGGATTAAATATTCCATTTGTTGGTTGGGCAATACGAAATGTTGATCGGTCACTCCTAAAGGAAATCCGGTTTTATCATTCGGATCGTAACTTCCCGTTACCACTCCACAAAAAATATCTACAACAGGATCGGCATCATCTTGAGGGAAAATATTAACCAAGTCGGGTGTCCAATTATTGGCATCACCACATAGCTCAACCGTTGCATTCGGGTGTGAATTTCCAGGATGCAACGGGTGTTGTTCCGTTTGTAAATGCCAGGTCTGTCCGGTGCCTTCAAAAACATACGTGATAGTTTCTCCTCCGACCAATTGTATTGAATCGAATTCGAAAAATTCGCCATCAATATAAATGGTTACGGGAGACCAACAAAGCATGTCCCCTTCCCCAAATTCACCGGTATTGGTAATTTCAAAATAAATACTATCGTTCTGGCAATAGCCTTCTACGCTTAAACTCGATTTATCCCAGGGCAAAAGGCAAGGCTCTACGTTGGGATTGGGCGGTGTGGGAATGGTATCGAACACACACATTTCTTGGGGAAACATTTCAGCTTCCATACAAAGCGTTTGACTGAGCACTGCACTGCAATCCAAGGTAGTAGAAATATAAAAATTCTCGCACATTCCAGGATTCAACGTACCCAAATCAAATTGATACATTTGATTTCCCAAATCAGTGTATGGCAACGAAGAGTTCGTTACAATAAGAAGTGGATCCAATTCGATTTGTACATACGCATCTATCAAAACACCAGTAGCCGTATTGGCATTACATGCTTGCACATATATTTTTTGATCCGTGAAACAAGGCCGCATAAATGGCATGTGGATGCTTACCTCCGGTTCGCTACAAGGTTCGGTAGAAATTAATCCTAAACTCGGAGCAATCGTGACACTATCCGGATGAATGACTTCGAAAGTTTGGCTGGGAGGGCAAGTGGATTCCCACGGGCCAGAATCATCGACGGTCAATGTATAAATTCCCGCCGGAAGGTTGCTCAACGACCACGCACCATTATGATTGGTTTGGACAATAATATTACCCGGTTGTATGATCCCCAACCGATTGGCAATTCCTATTTCATCATTATCTTTAATACAATCTGCATTGATATCGTTATAAATAAATCCTCCTGCACCATCGCAAATTTCGGGTAGGACTTGTGCGATCCAACCCGGATTCACAATGGAAAAATCAGAATTAAATATTACAGACAAACAGCCTGTTGAATTGGTCGCAGTAATCACAGAGTCTATATCTATTCCTGTATAAGACCCTATTTGGTTCTCAAAATTATCACTATCGAAAACGATGAGATCATCAAAGCCAGTTTCAAGATCGAACTCCGAAAAAACTAAAGAAACCGGAATATTAGGTTTTTGGGGACAAATTATGTAATGCCTTTTTTCATCATCCATATAATCTCCGTTTTCTCCTCCCGAATCGGTAAATGTGTCGCCACAGGTCAAATATTCTATTTCCAAGGGAGGTATCGTGTCCGTAAATATTATATTGCTGCTTGCACAAGATCCCGGATAATAGTCGTTTAATCCTTCAATGGAAATTTCCATATTAGAGGGATCACTTTCTACTGTAAAGAAAAGGGTTCTACATGGCTGGCCATTACCTGGTTCAGCAAACATATTGGAAGGAGCACTCCCTCCACTATATTCATAGATTAGCGATAAGCTGTCTGGGCTAATTGCCGGGTATGCTGTAGCGGAAGCAATAGAAATACTGGGTGTATTTGCCTCAAGAATCTTAATATCCTCCTGTAAAGAGATCGTGAATCCATCTATAGAACCTCCTTGCCCAAAGCAGACTTGAAAATCGAGGAGAAAGTCGCCATTGAGCGTAATAACCGGTGATATGATTTCGACAGATCCCGTATCATCACAAGCATACGAACTGAAATAAATAAATGAAAATAGAAATGTAAAAACAATTGATTTCATGGTTTTGATTTTAAGCTTTTGAGAAATAATGGGTAATCGTTATTAGAATAAGGTGCTTTCTTGTTCTCCAAAGATAAATAATTTGTATTCCTTCCACAAAACAGGCAGATTCTAATCATTTGCTTTGAAACAATAATTTCTAACCTAGATGATTTCACCCGATAATATTTACAAACCAAAAATATAGGGTTCATCAAAATCAAAAAAGTACATTTTTTAAAAATAATTAGAAACAACACAAAAGGATCAACATTTAAATATTTAATAATCAGCATTATAAACTAATAATAAATAGATAAAATTTCCAATATATCTGAAAAAGATGAGAGATATAAACAAAAAAAGGGAACATCGTTATACCATGTCCCCCTTTTCAATATTCGATTCTGAATCTTATTCGTACTCCGACTGATAGAAAATCATATAGCTATCAACATTCTTCAATTTTAAGATTTCACGGTAATTCGAAAGGGAAATGACGAACATGTCCGCTTCTATATTTTCACCAAGAAATTCAGCTCCTTTTCCTTGAACTTCATTGAGATAGCCCAATGCGGCATCTTTGTTTTTGAACCTTCTTACTACAACCAAAGGCGTTTTTTTATCTGCACTCAAATGTAAGCTGTTGGCTCTAAGCACACTCTTTTTGTGATTCACCGCATTATAATCGTTGATGTTATCTTTTGCTGTCTTCAGTTTCGCTGCATCGCGTAGGCGGGCTACAAAATAATGCCCTTTCGTCGGTTCGGACTTGAAATTCCCTTTTACTTCCGGTTTATCTTCTTCCTCATCCTTATCGTCGTCTTTCTCATCATCTTTGTCTTTGCCCTTGTCTTTACCTTTATCCTTACCTGAATTAAGGGTGCTATTGGGTTTGGGCTTGCCCCCTCCGATAGAAGGAGCTCTTCCTTGTAGGTAAGCTAGAATTTCCCTTGCCCTTACTTGTTCATCGGTCTTAGGATATTTGGCAACTACTTCTTTTAGGGCGGCGATATAAGCATCCTTGCCTTCTATGCTACCCGTACACATGGCAGCCAATAAAGCAAACTTTGGCTTGAATTTATTCTTGGCTCCGTATTTCTGATTGGCATTTTTTATCCTTGATGCTGCTTTCGCATATTGTCCTTGTTTGAAAATAGTATAGGTATCATCATAATATTTGGATAATTCTTTTTCCTTCGCCTTGGATTCTTCCAAGAAATTGGGATCGCTCAACACACGGGCATAAGTTGTATTTGGAAATTCCTTGACGATTTTATCGTAATAGAATTTAGCTTTTGTTTTGTTGTTTAATTCTGTGTGGGACAAATACAGATTATAGTATGCATCCAATTTATTTTTGGTCTCCGGGTAATCCTTTAATAATTGTTCATGCGAATCTACTGATTTTGAAAAATTCTGGATTTTGTCCCGGAACAATGTCCCCAACTTGAAAAGAGACCCTTCGATCTTAGAATGGGCCGCGGCGATCGCCTCGGGTGTAGATGGCACATCTTTAAATACATCTTTGATTTCTTCTTCGGATAAATTTTCGGCGAACTCTTCTTCGGAAACTTCTTCATCCAAAATTCTTGTCCCCTTATTGAGGGAGCGACGCCAATCATCTTCCAAAATCCTTTGGCCATATCGCTTTTCAAAATTCTTTTTACCTCGTTTCAATGCCTTATCGTTGTAAGCGAAGAAATTGGATTTACTCGCTCCAACTGTATTTGTCGTTCCCGACGAAGCTGTTGGTTTTGCACTTGCTGCAACTGCTGCTGCTTCTTTTGCCTTCTGTTCCTTTATCAATTTGGCAGCCAATTTTCTTTTTTCTCCCTCGGGCATTTCATGGATGGCCAACAAACTATCCTGCATCGTGATAATTTGGATGTTCTCTGCAATTTCTACCAAATTATCACTTCTTCTTTTAATCCGATCCAAGCGATCGTCGGTGGTATTGAGAGCCGTCAGCGTACTATCATAATAATTTTTGGCATTCACATATTCTTCTTCTTCATAATATAGGTCTCCTAATAATAAATAGGATTCTGCCTGTTGCGATTTATTATTTTCATTGAATTGAAGCGATTTTCTCAAAGCGGCAATGGCTTCTTGTTTTTCTCCATCTTTCAAATACACCTGAGCCATGGCATAAAAAATTCGATCCCTATATTCTTTGTTTTTGGAATCTTTGGACATACGAGTCAGCTTTTTTATTACATCTGCTGAACTCTCCTTTCCCGATAACCAAGCATTCGTGACCATACTTAGTCGGGCATTGAACTCCATATCGTACCGGGGACCGTTCTTCAACACTTTTTCGAAAGCGGCATACGCTTTTTCACCCCTTCCCTCCATCTGATGAATTTGAGCCATGATATACGCATATCTCAATTTCATTTTCTTCTTCTTCGATTTTTCGAAGGCTTTTTCAAGTAAAGGCAAGGCTTTTTCGTATTCTTTTTGTTTGAGATTATTATAGGCTCTCACCTCCGCCAAATCGTCGAACATATCTTTGTGGGTCTTCTTATCATTTTCCATCCTAGAGATTATCACATCTGCATCATCATACAAACCTCTTTCGGTATATGTTCGGGCCATCCAAACCATCGCCTCTTCGAAAGCAGGTCTTTTTTCGAAGGGGAACTTGTCCGGCTTGTCATCATTTTTTTTCTTCTTTTTCTTTTTCTTCTTCTTTTTCTTGCCGATGTTCTTTTTCTTTTCCAGAGCTTCTGGGTTGTATTCTGCTAAGAGATATTCGAAGGCTTCTTGTGCACCCTCGTAATCTTTTTGCAGATATCGGAATTTACCCAACAGCAGATAACAATCATCTGTCCAATCTCCCCTTCGGTGCAATTGTACTACGACAGATAATTTTTGTATGGCAGCATCTGCATCACTATCAATGGATTTTTCTTGATCTGTTGCCACATATTTGTACATTTCAAGAATCTGATTGTAGTTATCTTGGTATTGATCCTCTAGCGTATTTACGGATTTCTTATACAACTCGTTGGCATTGAAATAACCATTATAATGGGACGTTAGGTTGTGATAGGTTCTCCCTGCCAAAGAAAGTTTTTTATTTTTTTTCTTTTTGGAAGAAGCACAAGAAGACAGTCCTACTAATAATAATGCAGCAAGGATGAATGTTATATATTTTTTCAATGTTTATTGTTTTAATTCAACATTATAGAAGGGAAATGGAGTGATTCAACAAGCCATGCAACCCTTTTTACATCTGGATGTTTTTTATAATATGTAGTCCACCAATTTTTATACCGAAAAATATGATTTGTAAATAAAAACTAATTATCCAATAAAGCAACGTATTTTTGTGGTACAAATTATGGTTATGACATCAATTAATCTTACAAATTTAGAAAGGTTAAGGGAAATATATGGAATATAATGATTGATATATCACTCAAAGGTCTATTAATTTAAAACAAAAATCATGTCGACGGAACACCAAGAAGAGGAAAAGTGGTCGGATAAACTCAAACATACCTATCGTTTGGTCGTGATGAGAGACGAGTCTTTCGAGGAAGTAGGTTCCTATCGCCTTACCCGACTGAATATCTATTTATTGGTCAGTACTCTTGTAGTAGCCACTGCTTTTTTTGTTATATTATTTATCATTATCACGCCAGCCAAACAATTGATTCCCGGCTATGGAGATGTGAACTTGAGAGATGATGCAGAAGTTCTTGCCAAAAGAATTCAGGATTTGGAAGAGCAGAACAAAGCGAACGAAACTTATATCGAAAGTGTACAACGATTATTTGCCAGCAATTTTGAAACAGAAGACGGTGTTCCTACCATAGATTCTTCACAAGTAACTCCTGACAGCCTTCTTAACTTGGAAAGGATAGAAGAAGATGAAGAATTGAGGATAGCTGTGGAGAGCAACGAACTCATAAAAGTGCCAACTCTTTTGGATGGGGAGGATGAAAGCAATAAATACAACAGAGCCCGTTCGATACCCTTGGAACAGCTTTACTTAATTGCTCCTCTAAGAGGGGAAATCAGCTACGGATTCAGGCAGGACAAAGGGCATTACGGGGTAGATATCCTCGCCCCGAGGAATACACCTATCAAGTCTATTATGGACGGGGTGGTCATTCAATCCGATTGGACAATGGAAACCGGTAAGACTATTGCTATACAACATCAGAATAATGTTGTTTCTTTTTATAAACACAATTCTGCATTACTCAAAAAAACAGGTGAAACCGTAAAAGCTGGCGAAGCTATAGCTATTATTGGAAATACAGGCACCTTATCCAGTGGTCCCCATCTCCATTTCGAATTATGGAACAACGGGAAACCCGTGGATCCGGCTGATTACATTTCATTTAACTAAGCTATACCCTGTCACGTATAGCAACGTTTTTTCAAATATAAATCCCTATTACTCTATATAATGTAAAAAAAAAGTTATAGTTTTGTGACTCTATTTCCAAGAACTATACACTTTAAACATAACCACACACAATTTATACCCTAAAAACAAATACAACTATACCATAACTATTTTAATTCTAAGACATAATCCAATTTTAATAGATGTTTGGCAATAATAAAAAAAAGACGGAAACAGGCAGCAATTCAGGAAAACACACATCTACCCCAACCAATGCATTGAACAGTCTTGTAAAAGGAACAACCATAGAAGGTGAAATCCACTCCGAAAGTGATTTACGGGTAGATGGAACCATCAAAGGCAATTTGGTTTGTAAGGCAAAAGTCATTATTGGTCCAACAGGTTTGGTCGAAGGTGAAATCCAATGTGCCAATGCAATTATAGAAGGTAAAATGGATGGAACAATCAGAGTATCCCAATTACTTACGGTTAAGGAAACGGCCGATGTAAGTGGTGAAGTTTACACGAACAAACTCATTGTCCAATCCGGAGCCATCTTTAATGTAGGTTGTAAGATGGGAACACAACATTCGAATGGGCAAACAGGAAGACAAAAGCCAGCAGCCAAAGAAATCAGCAACCAAAAAGGAAGACCTCAAGCAGACGCGAAAAAAGCAAGCTGAGGGTTATAAGGCTTATTCTGAATTTTTAGGCTTGGTATTCCAAATGTTCTTTGTCATCATGATTGGAACATTATTGGGTAGTTTTCTGGATCGTCAATTCGCACCAGAATCTTCTACAGCGTGGTTTACCCTTATATTCAGTATGCTTTCTTTAATCGTTGCGATGTATCTGATGATTAAAAAATCGGCAAAAAAGCTTAATAAATAATAAAAAGAGAATAAGTTTCGACTTATTCTCTTTTTCTATTTGTCACATGTTTTGCAATTATTAAATTTCTTGGGTTCAGACATTTTTACCGACCATCACCGTGAACATGTTATCCAAATCGAGGTATTTTTGAGCCAACTCCGCTAGTTCATTATTTTGTATGCTCTTTATGGTATTAACTAAGCTGTAAAAATAATTGGCATCCAAATCTTCTACATACAAACCCTTAATGATATCCGCAGCATTGAAGGGTCCATCCAAAGCAGAAAGTAAAGTACCTAATGTAAAATTACGTGCCATTTCCAATTCTTCGTTTGGAATCGGTTCTTGTTTCAATCGATCAAATTCATATCCGATTTCTTTTAAAAGGGGGCGAGTATATTCGTTGGCGGTTTCTGTAGCAATGAGGAACATGCCATCGTGCTTCATCATATCGAGCATGGAATATATATTATAGGTGTAACCCTTATCTTCCCGAATATTCATCATGAGTCTCGAACTGAAATAATCACCTAAAATGACATTCAGAAAATACAATCCCATATAATCGGGATGATTTTTATCGACTATCCTGCTACCAATACGGATAGCGGTTTGTACTGCATTTTCTTTGGTAATGAATTGATTCCTCTGTTCATAGGGTAAAATAGGAAATGAATGGGGTACTGATGTGCCATCCGGAATCCGAGAAAAATATTCATTTTCTAATTCCTGAATCATATCCGGTTCTATATAACCACTCACAATTACCGTACAATTCCCCGCCGTATAATGTTGACCGAAATGTTCTTCCAAATCTTGCGGATGCAATTCGTTGTATAATTTTTTGGTACTATTGTACCCGTAGGGATGCTCTTGCCCATAAATCGCTTCCGTTACGGTTCGATACGCCACAACATCGTTCTTGGAAACATCTACTTGTAACCGCTGTTTCCGTTCCTTGATGTATTCATCAAATTCTTTTTTAGGAAAAATAGGCGAAGTAACGTATGATGCATACAAAGGCAAGAGTTCGGTAAAATGTTGATTCAACCCATATAAAGTAATGCCCGAAACATCTAAACTAGAAGGAGTATATAAAGTTGCACCAAAAAAATCTATTTTATCGGCAATTTGCTCCGCATTGAAATTCGTATTTCCTTCCTTGAGCATTTTCAAGGTAGTACCTGCTACTAATTTCTTGTTTTCATAAAATCGACCGGCATTAAAAATGGTTTCCAAGCGGAACACCTTATGCACTCCGGCATGAATGACAATCAATTTCAATCCATTCGGATACACTCTTACAGTATGTTCCGGTAGTATGATTTCACGGATGGGTCGTATGGGTGGAGGTGAAGAAAAATTATTTTTCATACACGATTATACATATTCCCTATCTACGAAATACATTTCTATCATTCCCTTGTTCTTTACACTGATTTTTCCTCTCGATTGGCAAGAAAACTTATGTTGGATCTTTCGATAAGTATCGGCCGAAATGTTCACTTTTCCTACATCTCCATTGGTTTCCATCCTTGATGCCACATTCACAGAATCGCCCCAAATATCGTAGGCGAATTTCTTACTTCCTACCACCCCAGACACAACTGTTCCCGTATGGATACCTATCCTAGCTTCAAAGAACGGTAAGCTATTGCTTTGTCTATCGGCTTTATAATCGTACAAGAATTCTTGGATCTCCATAGCTGCCTTTACCATATCTTCTGCTGCTTTCGGATGTTTTCCCGACAAACCAGAACAACACATATAGGCATCACCAATGGTTTTGATTTTTTCGATACTCGGATATTGGGAAATGATGTAATCGAAGCCTTTGAAACAATAATCCAATTCTTTTACTAATTCTTCTGGAGTAGATCGCTCGGCCACCTTTGTAAAATTCTTGAAGTCGGAAAACAGGACAGAAACATCACTGTGTTTCCTGGCTTTCGCGGCTCCTTTTTCTTTCAATTCTACGGCAATATTCTCCGGAAGGATATTCAACAATAATTTTTTGGACTCTTCCTGCTCCTTGGCAATGATTTCATTTTTCGCTGCTAGATTTTTCCTCGCCCGTGTCTGATACCTATAACCAATGAATAAAGATCCTAAAATGAGGGCAGCAATAATCCCTCCCAATGAAGCTCCCAATTTAAATTGGTTGGCTGTTGCATTAGCAAGGGCTACTTCATCTTCTGCGGCTTTCTTCGCCTCTACCAGTTGGTATTCCTTACCCTTATATTTTGTAATCAATTTTTGTCGTTCCTGATCCTTCTTTTCAATAATGTCTGATAATTCTTTCTGTTTCAGTTCAAGTGTTTTGCGAACTTCTTCCAAGTCTTGGGCCGTTGCTCCACTTGCTGTCGCTTTCTTTAATTGGATATTCAGATCAGCGATATCGTTTTCCAGATCATCAATCGTTTCTTTGAGTTCTTTATTTTCCTTAATGAGTTGGCGGGCAAATTTTTCATTATCCGAACTCGCCGGTTTGTCATTACTTCCCGGTTCGGGTTTAGGAGAAGAATCTTTAATCTTTACATTGGCAACGGCTTGCGGCACATTGATATCCTTGATATTCTTTACCCGAGCGATATACATTTTGTAATATTTCAGCTCCGCAGCAGGATCCGGGCTATGGCGACCTACTTTTTTCTTATTGATGTAAGCCAAATTTTCCAAATTATCCAATTCCAATTCATGGTATTTGATGCGTTTAGCCAGATCCATACTTTTTTTGTATAAACTGACCGCATCATCATATTGAGTGGCGGCATTGCTACTTGTTCTAGGAACATTGGTGCCAGGATAAAAAGTACCGGCAGTGGCTTTGGCTTGGAAATTCAGGGCTTCTGCTTGTATGCGATCTATCTTGGCGGTCACGGCATTTTTATATGCATTCTTTGCAAAACCAAGAGCTTTCACCCCATCTTTCGTCAAATACCCCTGAGCTAATTGATTTCCCAATTTAGCTTTATCTATGGGGCTTTTTGCCCGTTTATATTGCCGTTCAAGTTCTGAAAGGCTTTGTCCGAATGACATTCCACAGCAGATAGCCATCAAAAATAAAAAGCATGAAATTTGCTTCATTTTCACCCTTAATTTAGGACGTAAGCATCCTACAATACTCTCATTGAATGGAGCAGGGATGCTTAAGGTTAGTTGATATCAAATAAAATCTTGCGGAAAATTACAGAAATAACAAAAGAATGAAAAACAATGGGCGATGAAATCAAGAAAGAATGGTTTCTTTTGCCACTTTCATAGGAATACCAATGCATTTCTTCTCCATATAAGTCATCATTCTTTCCAATAGTTCTTTGGTATCATCATCCAAATGTTCCATTTCTTTTTTGAACACTTCATTCAGCGCTTTGGATTTTACCTCTTTTATTTGGATGGGCATCTGTTCCAGCGCCAATTCCAATTGTCTCTCTGCATATAGGGAATGGAAATCGGAAAGAGAAGCTACGATGACTTCTTTGGCTTTTTCTATTTCCTTGCGTCGGAAAGCCATGTTCTCTTTTGCTAATTTTTTTAGATCTTCTATTTCGATGTAATCAACAGAATCCAGAGAAGAAACAGATGGACTTACGTTATTGGGTATCGCTAAATCGACGATCACTTTTTTATCCGTTTCTCCTTGAAGCAACTGGTGGTAATTTTTCTCATGAATGATGGGCTCAACAGACCCCGTACAAACGACAATACAATCGAACCCTTTTTTATAATGGGATAATTCTGAAAGGGCATGGGCTTGTGTTCCAAACCATTGGGAAATTTCTTGAGCCTTCCCTACAGATCTATTAAAAATGGAAACATGCTTGAACCCGTATTTTTTCAAGAATTTGCAAACGAGAAGATTGGTCTGTCCGGCACCGACTATCAAGAGACGTTGATCATTCGAAACACCTGCTTCCAACATTTTCTTTATGGCCAAAGAAACTACAGATACTTGTTTTTGCCCGATACGGGTATTACCATAAATGTGCTTCGCGGTTTTCACAGTCATATCCATCGCCAAACGGATACAATCACCCGTCAATCCTTTTTCACTACAATGCTGATAGGCTTCCCTCAATTGCCGTATAATTTCCCGTTCCCCTACTACCAAAGAATCCACCGAAGCCGAGACTTCAAACAAATGCTCTATGGCTTCTTCGCCTTCGTAGGTTCTGAATTTATCCAATGCAGTATCCAATGGTATTTGAGGATAGATTTGTTGGGTGAACTTGGTAAGAAAAGGAGTTTCCAAAGAGCCATCATAACAGAAGAAAAACATAACCCGGTTACACGTAGGAAGATACATCAATTCCTTTATGGATAGGTCTGTCATTGTTTTTTTAAGGAGATCTACTACAGATAAATCATTAGACTCGGGAATCACAAAATTCCCAATGTCTTTTATTTCCGCACTTTTATGCGTTATAGTAATGATTTTGTAGTTTTCGATCATGATTTGACTTAAACCCTTATTGGTTTTGTAAAATTACATCTACTTTATCATTGTTCTGTCATAATTCTGTAAACAGACCTTTCAAGAACCGAATTTAAAGGCATTTACCGTTTATGATGTACTAAAATAGACGACTCAAAAAATCTTTAGTATCTTTCTTTAGTTTTGTAGCCGTATGGATACTTCCACAATTTACATCCGTTTTATTCATTTCATCTTTTTCTTCCTAGTCCTGAGTCTGGGAACAAATCATTTGTGGGGGCAAACCCATACAAGAATCTCATTAGAACTTAGACTTACCGACAAAGACAGTTCTTTCCTTTCGGAACACGGATTAACTTCTTCTCAAATCTATAATTCCAAGGAGGACATCACCCAAGAATTGGCCAACATTCGGAAATCCTTGGCTCACCAAGCCTATATAACCAACACGATTGATAGTCTCATCGAAAACGATAGTACCACTATTGCATTTTTAACGGTTGGTGAGGCGTATAAATGGGCTACCCTAGAAAAGGGAAATGTGGATGAAATTTTCTTGAATCGAATCGGATTCAAAGAACGGTTATTTTCGAACAAGCCGTTTTATTATACGGAATTAATCGACCTATTGGACAAATTACAAGTTTATGCAGAAAATAACGGATACCCCTTTGCCATCGCAAGCTTAGATAGCATTCAATTTGTTGATCGCAATTCGATATCTGCAACATTAAGCTTGGAAAAGAATCAAATCATTTCTTATGAAGGGGTGGAAATTGTTGGTGAGGGTGTAAAAATATCAAAACGTTACTTGGAAAGCTATTTGGGTATTGAAGAGGGGGATTTATATAGTTTGGAGAAAATCAAGGAGATTCCGAATCGGATTAGAGAACTTCCTTTCCTAAAAGAAGTCCAACCGTTGAAAGTTACTTTTCGAGGAAGTCGGGCGACCATCCATCTTTTTCTAGAAAAAAGGAAAGCCAGTAAGTTTGATTTTCTTGTCGGTGTCTTGCCAAGGAACGAAGTAACTAAAAGTCGCTTACTCATAACTTTGGATGGTATGTTTTCTACTCAAAATTTATTGGGTGGAGGCGAAAAAATCTTCCTAGAATTCAGACAACCCAGACCTAGCACCCAAAAGCTGGATTTGGAACTCGGTTACCCTTATATTTTTGGCTTGCCTTTTGGTGTCGATTTTGATTTTTCACTCTACAAAAGAGACTCTACCTTTATTGATGTCGAATATGATGGTGGTTTCTCTTACCTCTTTGGGGCCCAACATTACATCAAAGCTTTTGGGCACTCAAAACGTTCTATTTTATTAGAGGTTGATACTACCCGTGTTTTGAATACCCGTTCCCTTCCTGAAAATTTGGATACCAAATTCACAGATTTTGGTTTGGAATATCATATTAGCCAATTGGATTATAAATTCAATCCAAGAAAAGGTTGGGCATTGACCACCCGTGCAGCTGCTGGTTTTCGTTCCGTAGAAATCAACAGCAATATTTCGAACCTCATTGATTCTGATGAACCCTCTTTCGATTTTGCTTCATTATACGACACCTTGGATACTCGTACATTTCAATACCAATTAGATACAAAAATCGAATATTTCATACCTTTCTACCCAACACAAAGAGGAGTATTCAAACTAAGCAATCAAACCAGTGCCATGATTTCCCCCCAACCCGTTTTCCTAAATGAACAATACCGGATCGGTGGCACCAAAGTAATTCGGGGTTTTGATGAAGAAGGTATTGTGGCTTCTCTTTATAGCATTTTCACTTTGGAATACCGCTTCCTTTTGAGTCGGAACTCCTATTTGAGTATTTTCGGAGATTATGGCTATACAGAAAGTAAACTCCCTACGGGCAAAATAACAGATACTCCCCTAGGATTTGGCTTGGGGATGACCTTCGACACCAAAGTAGGTGTTTTCGGAATTAATTACGCCTATGGAAAACAGATGGATAATCCCATTAATTTCCGAGCGGCCAAAATCCACTTCGGATACATCAATTATTTCTAATTAATTGATTATCAACAATTTTAACACCTGTTAAAATACGTTCTTAACACTTTTAATACTCTAGAAATGCTGTTTTAATCTTTCATTAGCAGGGGGTTCCCTTCTTTTGCCGTACATTGAAGGGAGAATAATTACAACTCATTCCTAATTTTAAATTTTAGACTTATGAAGAGAATTAACAACTTATCCATTTTTATTTGGATACTCTTTTTGGGGCTTGTCGCTAGTAGTTCTGCTATTGCCCAAAGCGACGACATTTATTACGATCCAGATTTAAGCGATTACGATTATGTTGACGACGCTTTTGATGATGATGACTATTATGATGAGGATCTAGAAGTTCGCCGAGTACGACGATTTTGTAGAACATTTTTCATCACATCATTAGTATACCATCAACTACACCATGACTGGTATCGCTATTGGGACAATTATCATTACAGAAAATACAGAAGATGGGTCTGGTATAACAACCTGTTCCATTTCCATCACCACCACCATCATTTCAATGGTTATTGGGGCAACCCTTATCCTTACCATCATGGTCCTTGGAATTATTATGGATATGGACATCATCACCATGGCCCATATTATGGCCCTTCTTGGTATAATCCAAATACCGGTTATTGGTATGGAAAACAATCGGATTCCAATGCAGGGCAAGCGAGTACTTCCGTTTCTATCGGGAATTCGAATAATACCCCTTCTGGATGCCCTTCCAACCAAACGGCTCAATCAACACCCGTTAATACATCACAAACCAATAACACACCAGAAGTAATTTCTATAGGAGGCCCTAAAGGATCGGGTAGAACGGTTACTTCTGGACCCACCATCATTACACAGCAAAATTCTTCTACCCCGAATGAATGTGAGCAGCAACCACAAGAAGAATTTCCAGTTGTATCGAGTCCGGACAATCCCAACACTTCATCCAACTCACCATCCAACCAACCGGAATTAAGTTCACAGCCCGTAAAAAGTTCGTTAAATAACTCTGGTCTAGGTGGTAGGACTATTTCTGTAGGCAAACCGTCTCAACACGAAACAACTACGGTAGAAATGATTCGTCCTTCTACCCACACAAAACCCAATATGACCATCAAGCCTGATTCTAATACATCCAGCAAACCGAAAGGCTCTTCTCATATAAAGACGCGACCTTCTTCTAAGCCTAAGGAAAATTCGCAGATTAAGACGAGACCTTCTAAACCCAAATCTAATTTTGGTAGTGTGAAAAAGAATACGACAAAAAGACCTTCTTCTAGCACTTCCAAAAGCAGAAGTTATTCTAAGCCTAAAAGTAGAAGCACTTCTCCTTCTAGGACGAGTTCCAGATCTTCTAATTCTAGTAGAAGCAAGAGTACAACTACATCACGTTCATTCAGTAAGAAGAAAAGGTGATGCCATGTGAGGTTGCTGTTGGTTCCAAAAGGCAATTCAATTCCATCATATAAAATAAAACAGCTAACTCTCACGAATATATTACCCATGAGAAATTTCTCATGGGTATTTTTTATCTGCACTAAACCGTATTTCAACGAAAAGTTTTCCACACTATATATGATGGCCGCATTTTTGTTCGTCTTGTAAAGACGTATGAAAAATAGGCAAAGCACACTAAAAAAATATATTCCTTCAGATAATTTACCTTGGGATAAAAAACGCATCCAATATTTTTTTCGGAGAATGGGTTGGGGAGCTTCTGTGGGTCAACTACAACAAAGCCAAAAAGAAGGTCTAGAAAGAACTATTAAAAAAGTATTTGAACAAACCGAAAAAAGTAAAATCCTCCATACTCCAAAATGGCAGGATTGGTCATTAAAAAAATATGAAGACAGAAAAGGTGAACTAAAATTCAAATTAATCGAAGAACAATACGTTGAATACGCTGGGGAAATTGCTTCAAATATAAAAGATAGCGGATTAAAAGGTAAGATGTTTTTTTTCTGGACTCATCATTTCGTTACTCAATTCTGGCATTATGAGAGCCCTATCATGTTGCATGATTATTGCAAAGTAATTGAAAATAATACCTTGGGTAATTTCAAAAATTTAGTTTTCGAAATGGGTCTTTCTCCGGCTATGCTCCATTATTTGAATGGCAATATGAATTCTTCCGAAAATCCAAATGAAAATTATGCCCGGGAATTATTAGAATTATTTACACTCGGGAGAGACCAATCATATACCCAGCGTGATATAAAAGAAATTGCAAGAGCTTTTTCTGGTTACGAAACCGATGAATGGAGGAAGGTTCACCTCAATCCAGACACACATGATAAGGGTATAAAAACAATTTTTGGCAAGTCTGGAAATTTTGGATACAAAGAAACCATAGATCTTTTATTCGAAGAAAGGAAAAAAGAAATCGCCTTCCATGTTTGTTCGAAATTGTATCAATATTTTATTAGTCATTATAAAAATAAAAATTTCATTCTGGAATTAAGCCGTGTATTAATTGAGCATGAATTTGAAATAAAACCAGTTTTAAAAGCATTATTTTCAAGTGAACATTTTTTCCTCGAAGAGCATACAGGAGTTAAAATAAAAAGCCCCTTCGAATTAACCTTCATTTTTATGAATGAAATGGGAATTGATTTTAATAGCGACATGAATAAAGAAGAATTCATTTATTCTTGTGAATGGATGGGACAAATGCTCTTTAACCCACCCAATGTTGCCGGTTGGGAAGGACAGAGAAAATGGATCGACACCACAAAAATAAGTCGAAGATGGAAGGTATTGGATCATATTATTTACTCCACCATTGAAGAAAGAGGAAGAGTAGTTATATTATCTTGGTTACAACAGATAACAAAAGAAAAAGACGACCCTAAAATAATAACTAAAAAGCTGGTAGACTTCTTTCTTCCGAAAGGATTTCAAACAGAAAAAGAGTATGGGATTGCTTTAGAAAAATTTAAAGGAGAATGGCCAGAAGAAGTTTTCACAAGTGGATGGTGGAATTTAGATCGAGAGGACACAGAATGGCAAATTGTTCAACTCATTTCATATTTATTTCGGAAAGCTGAATTTCATGTCATGTAAAATAAGTTATTATGTGTGAGCACAAAAAAGAACATCAAAAATATTCTAGGAGGAATTTTTTAAAAAAGACGACTATCCTGAGCGCATCATCTTTTTTGTTTTCTCAATTCCCTATTTATGCTTTAGCGGAAAATCCGATTCAAGGTTTCAGTAACAAGCATGACAATATTTTAGTCCTGTTCCAATTAAAAGGAGGAAATGATGGTTTGAATACTATTGTTCCTTTTTATGATTATGGATATTATAAATCCCAACGCCCGAAATTACATGTCGAAAAATCGGATTTATTTTTTTTCGACAAAAACTATGCTGCTCCAAAAACAATTTCGCCTTTAAAAAAACTTTGGGACAAAGGAATGATGAAAGTCATTCATAATGTAGGCTATCCCGATGCTAATTTATCTCATTTTCATTCTTCGGACATTTGGTCAACGGCAAACAACAAGAACACAAAAATAAATACAGGATGGCTCGGGAGATTTAATTCATCTAAAAAAACAGAAACAGATTTTCCTCCAGCCATTCAAATAGGAGGTGACGCAGAATTATTGCTTCAAGGAAATCAAGGCAACGCAAGTTTTTCTCTAGAATCCATCGAAGAATTACCCGATATTGAACAAGAAACAAGTACCATAACAGAATCGTTTCATTCCTCTAATTATCATGATGAAATTAATTTTATCCATTCCATTTCAAATGCTACCATTCAATATGCGAAGCAAATAAAATTAGCCGAACAAAGAGGAAAAACCCAAGCTCATTACAACAACGATTCATTATCCCAACAATTAAAATTAGCCGCAAAATTAATTAAAGGTAATTTGCAAACCCAAACCTATCTTATCACGCTTGACGGCTTCGACACTCATGCCCATCAAGCTTGGAAACATCAAGAATTATTAAAACAATTATCGAATGCCATTTTTTCTTTTTATGCTGATTTATCCGCTTCAAAACTACAAGATAAAGTTCTCACCATGACCTATTCCGAATTCGGTAGACGCATCGAAGAAAATGGTTCTATGGGAACGGATCATGGCACAGCAGCACCTATGTTATTTTTTGGTGGAGCTTTAGGAGGCAACGGATTTATTGGCGAACCACCCAATTTACGCCAGCCTGATGAAAATGGAAATTTAAAATATGAAATAGATTTTCGTTCTGTTTATACCACTCTTTTGGACAATTGGATGGGGGCAACTCCCCAGCAAATAAAAATGAGTATCCCTGGACAACATAAAAAGATACAAGGTTTGATTTGATTTTTTATTTTTGCAAAAAATCAAAAATATGTCCAAGTACGCCATTGCCATTCACGGAGGAGCCGGAACCATCCTCAAATCCAAAATGACTCCTCAAAAAGAAGAACAATATAAATCCGCATTAATGGAAGCCTTAACCATTGGTGAAACCATTTTGAAAAATGGAGGAAATTCGATCGACGCAGTAGAAATGGCTGTCCGTTCCTTGGAAGATTGCCATTTATTTAATGCCGGAAAAGGCTCTGTCTTTAATTCGAAAGGAGGACATGAAATGGATGCTTCCATCATGGAGGGAAAACTTAGAAATGCGGGGGCTGTGGCTACGGTTACCGGCATTAAAAATCCAATTTCTTTGGCAAGGAAAGTCATGGAAAAATCCGAGCATGTTTTTTTAGTGGGAGAAGGCGTAGAAGAATTTGCAAAATTACACGGATTAGAGAAAGTAGACTCCAATTATTTTTATGATGAATTCCGATACCAACAATGGCAAAAAATAAAAGATAGCGACAATTTCCAATTGGACCACAGCGATGATAAAAAGGAACAAAAATTCGGAACGGTTGGAGCCGTAGCCTTGGACCAACATGGCAATGTAGCGGCAGCCACTTCAACAGGGGGAATGACCAATAAAAAATTCGGAAGGATTGGAGATAGTTCCGTTATAGGAGCAGGAACCTATGCTGACAATCGAACTTGTGCTATATCATGTACAGGAAGTGGTGAGTTTTTTATTCGAGGGGTTGTGGCTTACGATGTCTCCTGTTTAATGGAATATAAAAACATGTCTTTGTCAGATGCTGCCCATGAAGTCATACACCATAGGTTAATGGAAATTCAAGGCGATGGCGGGCTAATCGGTATTGATGCGAAAGGAAATGTCACTCTGCCTTTCAATACAGAAGGCATGTACCGAGGGTTTGCTAAAAGCAATGGAGAGAAAGTCGTTGAGATTTATGGTTATTCGGATTAATTGTCCAGCCAATCTTTATCTTGTTCTGTCGTATAAAAAACGAAAACAAAATACGCTCCTAAAGCATCCAACAAATGCCACATAGCATGACCTTGAATCAAGGAGTTCGGATCACAAAATAAACTATCTTGGGTGCGGGAAAGGTTCCAAATAATAAAGGCTACGATTAAAGAACCGACACCCAGCAATCCCCATTTCGCTTCAATTTCATTCCCTCGTTTATATTTCATCAACAATTCTAAAACAGTAGCGGCAATCAAACAACTGGCAAAAACAATTTCGTCGGGTCTTACGACTACAATGACTGTTTTATTTAAATCCGAAAGATGCAGACAGGAACAGAATAAAACGATAGAAAAATAAATTAAAAAGAATTTGAACTCCGATAATTTAAACCAACGCATCAGTGCATAACTGATCACAAAAGAAGAAAATAAAAACATGGATAAGAGATCAAAAAAACCGCCCCAAGAAGTATTGGTGGCGTGCATCGCAAAAGAACCGGCACCCAATAAAATCACAATAGAAGAATAAAAAATAGGATAAAAAGCCGTCCGGGTCATTCTATTCACCGCATCGAATTTATTTCGGAATGCTAACCAAGCAATGGCCAACCCGGCAATAGAAAACCCTAGATTCGAAAAAGAATTGGAGGGCTGCTTGATCAACCCTTCACGGGCATGCTCGCAAAACAACATAATTCCTCCTCTTGACTCTCCTAGCCAAAAATTATAAATCGCCAAAATCAATAAAATGGATGACACGATAAAAACCAATGCTGGAATCGTAAGTGCTTGCTTTTTTTGCATAATCCTTTATTCAAAAGGTGCGTCTATCGGTAACACCTCTAATTTTCTTTCTTGTATATAAAACCGATCGGAATTCGCCAAGACATGGGTTTTCAAATTGAAAATAGTCATGGGAGTTCCTCTTTCCAATACTTCGGAATTATTGTGCGTCAATTCGCTCGGGTCGAATAAAATCACCATCCCCGAACCAATTACTTTACAATCATTTCCTTCTTTAATGACCAAGCCCGTATCTTCTGCTAAACCCACACCCATTAAATGGGGAAACCTTGCCACGGCTTCTGCCAAACGGCCAAACCTTCCTCGTTGGATAAAATGGGAATCGATTATTAATTCAGGAATTAAATTCAAACCTTTCGTCATTCTAACCGCCCCCTTCTGAAGAGCCTCCGTACTGCTTCCGCCGTAAATCATTTCCGTAGACATCGCCATCGCTCCCGCACTCGTTCCTGCCAAGACAAAACCATCCTCATTAATCAGACGATTCACCAAGACATTGTGTATCGGGCTCCCCCCGATAATGTCCGAAATCCTAGATTGGTCTCCTCCGGAAAACATCACAATATCCGCTTCTTCTATCAAACTCACATTTGAAGACTCGAAGGCTTCATTTTTTTCGCGGATATCCATCACCACTACATGCTTACAACCTAATTTTTGAAAAGCTGACAAGTAATTTTCTCCTACTTCTACCGGAATGCTCGATGCCGTAGGGATAACAACAATTCGTGCATCTTTGCCTCCTCCTTCTCGTACCACATGGCTTAGAATTCCTTCTTTTACAAAATTCAAGGTATGTCTTTCGTCTTGTCCTAGCCCTTTGTCTTCATTCCCTCCAATCGGAATGAGTGTACCTCTTAATTTCATGATTCCCCTTTGTATTGATTTGCTGATTTAAAATCTGAAACACAAAGGTAAAGCTAATTTCCATCATTTCCCTTAAATGAAACTACTCTTTACTACTTTATATTTACCTTTGCAAAACTTTCCCAAACATGATTGTTTGATTTAAAACGAAACAAAATGAAAATCCGTGAAATCCGGGCTATGAGGGGCCCTAACTACTGGTCAATTCGAAGACATAAACTCATTGTCATGACTTTGGATTTGGAAGAATTAGAACAATCTCCCACAGATAAAATCGACGGTTTTTATGATCGCCTCACCACCATGTTTCCAAGCATGTATAGCCATCGATGTTCCGTCGGAACCGAAGGCGGCTTTTTCCAAAGAGTCCAAGAAGGAACTTGGATGGGGCATGTCATCGAACACATCGCCTTGGAAATCCAGACCCTTGCCGGAATGGATACTGGATTTGGTCGGACAAGAGGATATGGAGAAGAAGGGGTGTACCATGTCGTCTTCAGTTACATGGAAGAAAAAGTAGGGAAATATGCTGCCAGAGCTTCCGTCAGAATTGCTCAAGCATTGGTCGACAATAAAGAATACGATTTAGAGGAAGACATCCAAGAAATGAGGGAAATCCGTGAAAGGGAACGGCTGGGACCCAGTACCGGTTCTATCATTGCCGAAGCCCAAAGCCGGGGTATTCCTTGGATTCGCCTCAACAAATATTCGCTTTGCCAATTGGGATATGGCAGAAACCAGAAAAGAATTCAAGCAACCGTAAGTAGCCAATCTTCCAGCATCGGTGTAGAAATTGCTTGTGACAAAGAAGATACCAAACACTTATTGGAGCAAGCAGAAGTCCCAGTTCCAAAAGGAGACATCATCCGAACAGAAAGAGGACTGAAAGATGCCATTAAATACATCGGTTATCCGATTGTGGTAAAACCCATCAACGGAAATCATGGGAGAGGCATCACCATTAATATCAATGATTGGGATCAAGCTGTAGAAGCATTGGAAGCCGCCAAGAAAGTGTCCCGTTCTGTCATCGTTGAAAAATATATCACAGGAGAGGATTATCGACTATTGGTCATCAACCATAAATTGGTAGCAGCTGCAAAACGGACACCCGCACATGTAGTCGGTGATGGTCAATCCACCATCCAACAATTGGTTGATAAGGTGAATGAAGATCCTCGAAGAGGATATGGCCATGAAAAAGTCCTCACTATGATCAAAATCGACAAAATGTCGGAAAACCTTTTGGCTGCGGCAGGTTATACTGTAGATACGGTTCTACCCGAAGGCGAGTTTTTTGCCTTAAAAGATACAGCCAATCTCAGTACGGGAGGGACGGCAACAGATGTAACGGATATTGTCCATCCGGATAATGTTTTTATGGCAGAAAGAATTTCCAGAGTTATCGGATTGGATATTTGTGGGATTGATGTGATGACATCCGATATTTCAGTTCCTTTGGAAAAAACAGGGGGTGCTGTACTGGAAGTTAATGCTGGCCCGGGTTTCCGGATGCACTTGGCTCCGACAGAGGGGCTGCCTAGAAATGTAGCCGCCAATGTGGTGGATATGTTGTTCCCCCCTGGAACCACCGCCCGTATTCCAATTGTAGCCGTTACCGGAACCAATGGTAAAACGACCACCACCCGACTGATTGCCCACATGGTCAAAATGATGGGATACAATGTTGGATTTACAACATCGGATGGTGTCTATGTCCAAAACCATCTATTAATGAAAGGAGATTGCACGGGGCCAGTCAGTACTGAATTCGTACTGAAAGATCCCACCGTTGATTTTGCCGTTTTGGAAACAGCAAGGGGCGGAATGCTTCGTGCAGGTTTAGGATTTCATCATTGCGATATTGCTGTTGTTACCAATGTTGCTGCCGATCACTTGGGATTAAAAGGTATCAACACCTTAGAACAATTGGCAAGACTGAAAGGAGTGGTACCCGAAACGGTTCTACCTTCAGGAACAGCCATTCTGAATGCTGATGATGATTTGGTATTCAAAATGAGAAAGGATGTAAAAGGGAACATTGCCCTTTTCTCTATGGATGAAAACAATCCTCGCATAAAAAGGCATATGGAAAATGGTGGTCTATGCGCAATTTATGAAAATGGCTTCGTAACGATTTGCCGTGGAGAATGGAAAATGAGAGTGGCAAAAGCCGTTAATATTCCTTTGACTTTCGGAGGAAAGGCCAAATTCATGATTCAAAATGTATTGCCGGCTATTCTTACCGGCTATATCCGAGGGTTTAATTTGGATGATATCAAAATGGCAATTACCACATTCATTCCTTCACCTTCCCAAACGCCCGGTCGTTTGAACATGTTCCGCTTCAAAGACTTCAAAGTATTGGTGGACTATGCTCATAACCCGGCTGGAATGCGGGCTTTGGGACAGTTCATCCAAAATATTGATGCGACTCGTAAAGTGGGAATCATTGCGGGTATCGGAGATAGAAGGGATGATGATAATCGTGAAATGGGACAAATTGCTGCCGAAATGTTTGATGAGGTAGTGATTCGCCAAGACAAGAATTTAAGAGGACAAACCGAAGAACGTTTGATTTCTTTATTGAAAGAAGGTATTGAAAAACATCCTGGAGATACAAAAGTTACGATTATTCCTTCCGAAGCGGAAGCGATTAAATATGCCATAGAAAATGCACAAGCCAATAGCCTTGTTGCCATGTGTAGCGACGTGGTTCCCGACGCATTGGATTTGGTCATGAAATTCAAGGAAGAAGAAGCGAAAGAATTATATTAATTTTTTTAATTCTCTTCACTGAATTTATATTTTTAATCCGGATAAATAAAAATTATTTATCCGGATTTTATTTTTGACAATAACACCTAATATTAATTAAATTCTCATTTTGAATAAATTACCACCCATATCATCCGAACCCATTCGAGCTATCGCCAAATATTTATTCGATAAAAATACGCCTATTACATTTTTCGGAAAAGCGTGGGGCGGCTGTACCAATAATTGGATTTATTTCGACATCTGCTTGGATATTGATGAACTAAAAGAATTATTTAATTTAGATGAAAACATGGAAGTCCATGAAAATCTAGATCCAAAATCCGGAACCGAAAGAGGATTTATTGACAAAAGAACCGGAGAAGGAATCATGGGTAAAATAAAATAATTAAATCCGAAAACATGAATCATCCCTGGTTTTCATTTTTAAATTTCTTTTTCGTTAGCATAGAGAATATGAACTAAGGAAAAGAAGAAAGAAATGAAAATCCCGATTTTTGATTTTAGCGGAAATTTCGAGACACCTCATATTTCTAGCCTTATTTCACACCAACATTTCTACCTACACAATCATCCAACATATACACTTTTTCGACAGGTAACAACCGTTTGGCTTCCTTGTATTTTCCTTTTATTTTCAATTGATATATTTTTTTTACCAAAGGCGTTACATCCTCAATGCTTCGAATCCATTCCTGATTGAATTCTTCAATTAAAAACCGACTAATACCCACTTGGATGGTTCTTTCATTTAATTTGCTTCCCTTTAAGGTTCTTTCCGGATCCCATTGTATATGAATTTTTGCCTGCTTGAATTTCTCATCCCATTCTGTTCCATTCGAATAAATATTTTTATCTGGATGGGTGAGCACACCCATCGACAAAGCCCGATCCCAACAAGATCGATTTAATTTTATTCCTAAAATAAATTCTTGGTTCTTTTTTGTCGCCCATCCACTTCGCTCCATCATCCATAAAAAAGAAGGTTTGACCCAAGTCATTCTTTGAAACGAAAATGGTTTTTCAAAACGTTTATTTTTAATGGCAGACAATGCAATACTTTTATGGTAAGCTTGATATACAGTAATAGTACCCCCATTAAAATTCGCTCGTATTTCTTGCTGTTTCATTTTAAATATATAACATAGATGATAAAATAAGTAGGGAGCATTTAAAAACCTAAATACTCCCTGCCTTGTGGCAATCCTGGATTCGAACCAAGCCCTCCCTGGTTTCAACAGGGCGCTCTCCCCAGAGAGCTTGATTACCTATGTTGGCAACAGTAAAAACATACCTATGGCTAATGGACAAATGTCCTTTTATTAATATGAAATTGAAAGATGGAAGGTCGGGATGCGAAAACTCCCTTAATAATGATTTATCTCAAAGAAGGGAATTCCACAATGCTACTACCTTGCCGACTTTTTCTTGTATCAAAAAGACAATTCAACATATTTGTGAAATTTAAAATCATGAATTTTTATTTAACAACTCTTGTTGTTAGATTCGT
>JAHDDR010000223.1 GCA_020629255.1 Saprospiraceae bacterium
GCTAAGGCTACGATTTTCGGAAAATGCCTTGTATATTTTCAAAATCTCTAATTTCTCTGCCATAAAAAACGATTCGGAATAAAGTCTAATGAAAAAAATAAGGCTCATATCCATTTGGATATGAGCCTTATTAGAAACAAAGAAGTTGAAGGTTACTGTTTCCAGGTGTTATTACTTCTTTCTATATCAGCCACCCTTTTCGAAGCATCAATTTCTATATTTGAAATCTTCTTCAATTTGGTATCGATGATCAATTCATAGGTTGGGTGTGTCCAAGGCCAATCTTCGGCCACTTTGTAACCCATTTCCATGTTTTCCTGTGGTTTTTCACCTCTCATGATCCGTAAGGGGATATTATAAATGGTCGAAACACCTTTGCTGTCAGTAATCATAATGTCTAAAGGCATGGGCATAACACCCACTCGTTCCAAAACGATTTTGGTTTTGCCTTTGCCCATGTCTTCCACCGATTTGATACCATAATCAATTGTATTGATGGAATTGACCCAATGCTCTTTGTACCAATCCAATTCAAGACCCGAAACTTTTTCCATGACTCGCATAAAATCATTGGTGTTGGGGTGTTTGAATTTCCAAGTATCATAATATTTCAACATACCTTCATCGAATGCCTTTTTACCAATAACACTTTCTAATTGATGAAGGAAAACAGATCCTTTTACATAAGATGCCATCCCGTAGGCAAAATTGGTTTTGAAGTGATCGGCATGGGTGGTTAAAGGTTCTTCCACACCACTATTGACAAGGTTGACATATCCCATATAGGTGCCGGCGTGAGGGTTATCTTCAGGCTTCATAGGCAAAGCTTCGACTTCCTTCAGCCAATTCATGACTTCAGAAGAAGCATAAGACGTGAACCCTTCATCCATCCAGGCATAAAGAGCTTCGTTGGTTCCCATAATCATTTGGTACCAGGAATGCATCCATTCGTGAACACTGACACCAACGAGGCTGCCCAAAGGTCGTTCGCCAGTAATGAGCGTTCCCATCGGGTATTCCATTCCACCATCTCCACCTTGAACAAATGAATACTGTTCGTAAGGATATCTCCCATAATTCTTTTCTATGAACTCAATGGCTTTAGCCATGATTTCCGGTAATCTTGCCCAAGCTTCTGTGTTTTCGTTTTTTTCAAAAAGGAAATGCAAAATAAGATCATCTCTTACGCGAAGTATTTCATGTACATAATCTGGATCGGCTCCCCAAAAGAAATCGTGTACATTGGGAGCATTAAAATGCCAAGTCAGTTTATCGCCTTCGGGCCGTTTTACATTTGTGCCTTCTTCTTCGTATCCATAACCGATTTCGTTGGCATTTATTAGGTAGCCACTGGCTCCTAGAATATATTTTTTGTCGATTGAAATTTTTACATCGAAATCGCCCCAGACACCATGAAACTCTCTTCCTACATAAGGATTGGCATGCCATCCTTGGTAATCATATTCACACAATTTGGGATACCATTGAGACATGGAATAAGAAATACCCTCTTTGCTATCTCTTCCTGATCTTCTAACTTGAACCGGAACCTGGGCATCGAATTCCATTTCTAGAGTTGCCTTGGAACGAGGAGCAATGGGTTTGTCCAAAGTAACTTCTAGAATGGTGCCCACCACTTCAAATTTTACATCCTTCCCATTTACTTTTAAAGAATTGATTTTATGATATCCTTCTTCTTCCGGGCTCAATTTAGAGATACGATCCATGATTTTAGCACTCGGATCAGCAATGTTCAAGGAACGGACATCCATCATGCTGCCCGGTTGGAACGCATTGAAATACAGATGGTAGAACAATCGGTTCAATTCATCCGGAGAATTGTTGTAATATTTAATGGTTTGTTTACCCTTGAATTGGTGAGTTTTGACATCCATGTCGATTTCCATGTCATACTCTACTTTTTGTTGCCACCTGTCGGCTTGGGCATACAACAAATTTGCTGAAAAAACAGCAAGAAAGAAGATGATAATTTTATTCATGATTATTATGTAATTTAAATAGGTTCGTCTAAAATATGAGTGTTAGTGGCTATTGGAGGTTCTTCATTCCCATTGTCCTTATCGTAAAAATCTATTTGTTCGAAAATCTTTCCCCAATTGGTCCATTTGTATTTTAATTGGGCAAGACCTAAGAAAATAAGGACAACAACTAACCAACCTACCAGCATGTAATCGGTATTCATTTCTAAAGAACGAAACATAGTTGGCGTTTGTAATGCTGATCCGTCAAAAGAAACGAACAAGGCTCCAAATAAGTTGTTGGCGAAATGGATGCCTAGAGCCAATTCTAAGCTTTCATCCAATATGGTGAGCAATCCTAAAAATAATCCCGTTCCGATGTAGAATACCATCATGTTCCAAAAACCGAATTCTCCGATTTCAGGATTCATACCATGTAATAAACCAAAAATAACAGAGGTCATAACCCAAGGAATGAAAGGGCTTTTTACCCAAAGAGCCATTCCTTGCATCAAATATCCCCTCATAAACGTTTCCTCAAAACTGGTTTGCCAAGGAAGTATGAAAAGACATATTAAAAGGAGTGGTATAAATGAAGACCATTCCATGGTGAAAACATAATTCTCTGGATCGAGGAACATATTAATACCTTCTCCTATCATAGCAAGGATGAGCCAAACGAAAAAACCAAATGATAATCGCCCCCAATCCAATGATGTTTTGGGAGTGATAATGGATAAAAAATCTCTTTTATGAATGTATTTCAATACAAAGTAAAGTGCCACAACACCTAGAACAAAGGATAATAGTATAAGGGAAAAACCCAAATTGGCATCAATACCAAAATATTCAAAATCCAGACTGGCCATTTTATTCTGTAATTCCATGTCAATCCCTCCTCCACTCATGGAAAACATTTTGTAAAACAATAAAGCCGAAATAGGAATTTGACCGATAACATGTCCTACAATAACAATAAGGCTGCCTACCAGGAAAGTCCAAGCAGCATTATTACCACCCAAAGCCCGTTTGAAAAAAGAATGTTTCATCTTGTTATAATAATGATTGAAAAGTCGAAAGTATCAAATTTTTTTCGTTTGATAGAGTTAGTTATATATGAAACACCCATATTTGGAAGTATAACGGTATTTTTACGATAGAAATAGAGATTACACTTATGAAAAGACCTGATTTCAGTTTATTGGATGCATTGTCTAAAGAAGAAAATAAAAATAAAAATCCAGAGAAATGGGATACGGCCGAAAAAATTCAGATTCCCTATTCTTTTGAGGAAACCCGACAAAGGCATGAACAATTCGTAGCCGGAATACCTCCTTTTTTGAGGGGTCCTTATAGCAGTATGTATGCGATACGCCCCTGGACAATCCGACAATACGCCGGTTTTTCAACGGCAGAAGAAAGCAATGCTTTTTATAAACGGAATTTGGCAGCCGGACAAAAAGGGTTGTCCGTCGCTTTCGATTTAGCCACTCATAGAGGCTACGATTCGGATCATCCCAGAGTACAAGGAGATGTGGGTAAAGCCGGTGTTGCTATTGATAGCGTAGAGGATATGAAAATTCTTTTTGATGGAATCCCATTGGATAAGATGTCTGTCTCGATGACCATGAATGGAGCCGTCATCCCCATCATGGCTTTCTACATAGTTGCTGCTGAAGAACAAGGCGTAACTCCCAAAGCCTTGAGTGGTACCATTCAAAATGATATACTGAAGGAGTTCATGGTGAGGAATACCTATATATATCCTCCATTGCCATCTATGCGTATCATTTCTGATATATTCGAATATACTTCTGAACATATGCCCAAGTTCAATTCCATTTCCATTAGTGGTTATCACATGCAGGAAGCAGGGGCAACTGCTGATATAGAGCTAGCATATACCCTTGCCGATGGTTTGGAATATTTGAGAGCCGGAATCAAGGCCGGTTTGGATATCGATGCTTTTGCTCCTCGATTGTCTTTTTTCTGGGGAATAGGAATGAATCATTTCATGGAAATAGCCAAAATGAGGGCGGCAAGAATGCTTTGGGCGAAATTGGTGAAGCCATTCAATCCTCAAAATGTGAAATCCATGTGTTTGAGAACGCATTGTCAAACCTCTGGTTGGAGTTTGACGGAGCAAGACCCGTATAATAATGTGGCGAGAACCTGTATCGAAGCAATGGCGGCGGTTCTGGGGGGGACACAATCACTCCATACCAATGCATTGGATGAAGCCATCGCCCTTCCGACAGATTTTTCGGCTAAAATTGCAAGGGATACCCAAAAGTATATCCAACAAGAAACAGATATAACGAAGACCGTAGATCCTTGGGCGGGATCATATTATATAGAGTATCTTACAAAAGAAATAGCCGATAAGGCTTGGAAGCACATCCAAGAAATAGAAAATCTGGGAGGCATGGCAAAAGCCATAGAAAAGGGTGTTCCTAAAATGAGAATCGAAGAAGCTGCGGCACGCAAGCAAGCTCGGATAGATGGAGGGTTGGATTTTATCGTTGGGGTAAATGTTTTTCCAACGGATGAAGAAGAGGGAATGGATATTTTAGAAGTGGATAACACGAAGGTGAGAGAGGCACAAATCGCTAGAATCAAAGACATGAAATCTAAGCGGAACGAGAAAGAAGTGGAAGATGCTTTAGCCGCTTTGTCCATTTGTGCGGCGACGAGCCAAGGGAATTTATTGGAAAAGGCAGTGGAGGCAGCTCGGGCAAGAGCTACCTTGGGAGAAATCTCCGATGCCTTGGAGAAACACTTCGGTCGATATGTTGCTAGCCATGCTACGATATCCGGTGTGTATTCTAAAGAAATAAGTATGGATGATAAATTTAAAGCGACAAGAATGTTGGCGGATGAATTCGCAAAGAAGGAAGGTCGCCGCCCTCGTATCATGATTGCCAAATTAGGACAAGATGGACATGATAGGGGAGCGAAGGTCATCGCTACGAGTTTTGCTGATTTAGGTTTTGATGTGGATGTGGGGCCCTTATTCCAAACACCAGAAGAAGCTGTCAAGCAAGCTATCGAAAATGATGTCCATATTCTTGGAATTTCCTCTTTGGCTGCCGGGCATAAAACCTTAGTGCCACAAACCATCGAATCTTTATCGGAGCAGGGTAGAGAAGATATAATGGTTGTTGTAGGTGGAGTGATACCCAAGCAAGATTATGATTATCTTTTTGATGCGGGCGTTGTCGGTGTATTTGGACCGGGAACCGTTATTTCTGATGCAGCTGGCGAAATATTGGGTATTTTATTGGATACTTTGTAAATGCAAGAAGTCCGCTCACGGACGTATCAGTTGCAAAAAATGATTGCAAGCGTATTAATTGAAGAAAAAATTTCGTTTTATTTTGGAAATTATATGAATGTCTTTAAATTTGTATCATCACTTTGGTAATAATCACCAATTAATGAATTGGATTTAATATTTGAAACAAATGTTAAAAAAAGGATTTAATCAAACTTTTTTATAAAAAAGTTTGATTAACAGTAAATCCTATTTTATATTTGTAATATCAATCTGTTTTGCATAGTTGTTTTTTGGGGTTATATTTTGCATGCGTCGCGTTCT
>JAHDDR010000224.1 GCA_020629255.1 Saprospiraceae bacterium
CGAGCAATGAAGCAGATTATGGTAGTGCCATCTACCATAGTAATGAAACTACTTTGTATATCAACGAAACCCATATTACGGATAATAATGCCTTGATCCGCTGTGCGATAGAGGTCAACAATTCGAATTATACGAGAATCATCAATACCGTTATTGCGAATAACATTGCCAAGAATGCCAACGCCTTGGCCATCATTTCCACTAACCGTGATGTGGAATGTGACATTTATAATTCAACGATTATAGGAGGGGTGAAAAACCGTTCTTTAATTACCTTACAGGTAGGTTATGGCGATGTGTTGGACATGAATATTTATAATTCGATTGTAGCCCATCAGGATGTTGCTTTTGATAAGAACATTGTGGTCTTCAATAATAATATTTTGAATTTGAATTCGGAACATAGTTATTTCCAGGGAGCCTCTGTTCCTGGCACTACCAATATGAATTTATATTCATTTGTCAATGGAGCCTTGTCCTTGAATGCTGATTATTCTCTAATGGATTGCTCCTTAGGGATTGATGCAGGTAATGATGCTTTTGTATTGACGTCACTTGATGTGATGGGAAACACAAGGAAAGTAGGAACCGTAGATATGGGGGCTTATGAAAACCAGAACGGATGTCAAACGAAAGATGCTCCATCTAAAAATGAGGATGCTGTAGAACAAGAACAGATTAAGGAAGAAGAAATGGAATTATCTATCACAAAGTTATATCCGAATCCAGTCGTTAATGAACTGAATGTGGAATTCGATTTGCCTTCGGAGGGTTCTCATCATATTGTGATTACCGATATTCAAGGAAGAACCGTTAAAACCATCAGCCTAGAAAACCAAATGGGCCATCAAACCCAAAGATTGGATGTTACGGATTTAGCGCCCGGCAATTATTTGATGATTCTACAATCCGATAAGGATAGGATGGTAGAGAAGTTCATCAAAATGTAAAGATTTTTCGGTACTTAAGGTTTGCCCAAAGGTGGTTCGGGGAAGAACTTCCTTTATGAGCCATCCCAATTCATTTTGGGATGGCTTCATCTATTAACAAGTATTTTAATTTAAAATATTATATTTATCATTCATCTCCATTCAAACAAGGCATTCAATCAACTTTCGACAAGGCAAAATGAAACCAATACTCTTTATCTATCTCTTCCTTTCCCTCTTCCAATTTCAGGAAGTAGAAGATGTGGATATCTATTCGAGAACCGTTCCAGGTAAGACCACTATATTTGGGAAAAATAATTCTTCGTTCAACTATGAAGTGACCTTATATGTGAATGCCTCTGGATATAATATGAATAAACCATCTCCTACAAAGATCGTCATTCCCGCACATTCCGAAATTTCGATTTTGGAACTGAAACCCGTTTCAAAAAATCCAAGTAAAATCAAATTGGATTATTCCATTCATAGAGTCAGGAATAAAAATACTTTAGCTAAAACATCTTCGCATCAAACTGTTATATTTACCCAATATGGTTGTGGGCGTTGCAAATTTGCCTTAGAAGAATTGAATAGGAAACGTATACCTTATGTAGAGAAGGAAATTTCTTTCAGTTCCGAAAATGAATCCTTAATGTGGGATGAAGTTCGAGGTGATAATTATTATGGAGAGAGTATACAATTACCCGTCGTGATATCGAAAGGAAAAGTGCATTATAACATTAAGAATCTTCCATCTTTTATGTCCCAATTGTAGAGAGGTAAAACTAAGATGAAATCCAATCATAAAATATTATTAATATTAGCCATCATCGCTTCTTGTATTGGGTGCATGGCAGATGTGTTATTATTATATTCTCCGAATGGAAATTATCATATTGGAGATTATACTTTTTTCAAAGATATTTCATCAGAGCGATTAATTTGGGGACATTACCTCGGCGTTTTTTTTATCCCCTTCGAATTATTGGGATTTTGGGTCGTGAGTAAAACATTTAAACAAGCCGGAGAAAAAGTACCTTTATTATTTTTTGCCGCTATTTCCTTTATCATGTTTCCGGGAGTGGTCTATCATGGTACATTGATATTTGTGGCATATATTCTGAAAATATCCAATTATGATCCTTTGGTTTTAGAAGAAATTCGATGGTTTTTCGAACCCATGTCGGCCATCTTAGGGGTTTTCTTTTTTCTTTTTTCCCTGTATTTATTATATGCCCATATCAAGAATAAAACATCATTACCCAAATGGCTCATGTATTTTAATCCGGGCTTGCTCTATCTCATTATAATATTGATTTATTTCCTAATTCCTACGATAGGAAATATATTGATGGTCGCCGGCTTCAATCTGGCTATTGGATTATTTTTATTAGCCTGTACATTCGCTTTGTGGAATAAAATTTCCGAAGAGCTTCTTGATTAAATCATCCTTATTTTTAGCTTTGCGACTCTTTTGTAATTTACTATCATTAACATGATTCCACAACTCATACAACAACGTCTATCCATTGCGGAAAGACAAGTAAAATCGACCATAAAATTATTAGAAGAAGGAGCGACCATTCCCTTCATTTCTCGCTATAGAAAAGAAATGACAGGCAGTCTCGACGAAACCGAAGTGACTGCCATCAGCAATGAATTAAAAAAATTAAAGGATTTAGAAAAAAGAAGGGAAACCATTCTTAATACCTTAGAAGAACAAGGCATAAAAGATGAAAAACTCCTCTTAAAAATCAATGCCTGTTGGGATGCTTCGGAGTTGGAAGATTTATATTTGCCCTACAAGCCCAAACGAAAAACCAGAGCCACAAAAGCCAAAGAAAGAGGCTTGGAACCCTTGGCAAAAATACTCATGATTCAAAATGAAAACCAAGTAGAAGAAAGGGCAAAAAAATACCTCAATGCAGAAGTGCCCGATGTGGAATCCGCCCTTCAGGGAGCTAGAGATATTATAGCCGAGTGGGTCAATGAAAGTGCAACGGCAAGGAATGCCATTCGTCGGATTTTTGAAAAAGAAGCCACAGTTACATCGAAAGTCATTGAAAAGAAAAAAGAAGAAGGAGCGAAATATAGAGACTATTTCGATTTTTCAGAATCATTGAAAAGATGTCCGAGCCATCGCCTGTTGGCGATGCGAAGAGCAGAACAAGAAGGCATCGTTCGCCTTTCCATACACATCGATCCAGAAAATGCATTGTACAAGTTAGAACGGATTTTTGTAAAGAACAATACAGCCGCAGCAGACCAAGTATATGAGGCCGTCCAAGACGCATATAAACGATTGTTGGTTCCTTCCATCGAAACAGAATTCAGGAAACTTTCTAAGGAGGTTGCCGATAAGGAAGCCATTGATGTTTTTTCAGAAAATTTGAGACAATTATTGTTAGCTCCCCCATTGGGACAAAAAAATATAATGGCTATCGACCCCGGTTTCAGAACGGGTTGCAAATTGGTCTGCTTGGATCAACAAGGCAATTTATTAGAAAACTCAACCATTTTTCCTCATCCACCACAATCAAGAATAGGCGAATCATCCGATAAGGTTTACCAATGGGTGAAAAAATATAACGTTAAGGCTATAGCTATTGGAAATGGAACGGCAGGAAGAGAAACCGAACGCTTTGTAAAACTGACTTTGGGTAAGGATTCTCCCGTAGATGTATTCATGGTGAATGAAGCAGGAGCCTCCATTTATTCCGCATCGGATGTGGCAAGAAAAGAATTTCCCGATTTGGATTTAACCGTAAGGGGAGCCATCTCCATTGGTCGCCGCTTGATGGACCCTTTAGCAGAACTCGTAAAAATTGACGCTAAGTCTATAGGGGTAGGGCAATACCAACACGATGTGGATCAATTGATGCTCAAAGATACTTTGGATCAGGTCGTAGAATCGGCAGTAAACCAAGTAGGGGTAAACCTCAATACGGCAAGTCAGCATTTGTTGAAATATATATCAGGC
Organism: Saprospiraceae bacterium; assembly: GCA_020629255.1. Lineage (GTDB taxonomy): Bacteria > Bacteroidota > Bacteroidia > Chitinophagales > Saprospiraceae > JAHDCE01. Next base: position 3,910 of record JAHDDR010000224.1, read on the forward strand.
ATTGGTCCGAAACTAGCTGGAAATATTGTTGATTATCGAAAAGAAAATGGAAATTTTGATTCCCGATCAGCATTAAAAAAAGTAAAAGGATTAGGAGCCAAAGCCTTTGAGCAATCAGCAGGTTTTTTAAGGGTGAAAAATGGGAAAAACCCTTTGGATAATAGTGCAGTACATCCAGAGCGTTATGGCATTGTAAAACAAATGGCAAAAGATATCAGGCAACCTGTAGAAACCTTGATCGAAAATAATGCTTTGACTCAAAAAATAAATATTCAAAATTATATTTCTGAGGAAGTAGGTGTTCCTACGCTGAAGGATATTATCAAGGAGTTAGAAAAACCGGGCTTGGATCCAAGGGGGGAAGCTGAAGTTTTTTCTTTTGCAGAGGGCATCAATGATATTCATGATTTGAAAGAAGGAATGGTGGTGCCAGGCATTGTAACCAATCTCACGAAATTCGGTGCTTTTGTAGATATTGGAATCAAGGAAAATGGGTTGGTTCACATTTCGCAAATTGTAAACCGATTTATCAAAGACCCGGCAGAGGTTTTGAAATTAGAACAAAAAGTTCAAGTCAAAGTTACCGGTATTGATAAGGAACGAAAAAGAATCCAACTTTCCATGAAAGAAGTTTAAGCTGATAAAACTTTAAATCCAATTTAATTTTTGCAACAATAAATCTTTATTTCTTTTGCTAAGTGGAGCTTGATGATTTTCAAAAAGGATAACATTTTCTTCTAAATTTACAGATTGTATTTTTTTAAGATTCACGATACAACTCCGATGTGTTTGCATAAATAATTCATTAGGCAAACGGTTAGACAATTCTTTCATGGGCATTCTTACTAGAAATTTTTTTTGAGAAGTCTGTACCCAACAATGATGTCCATCGGCTTCTAAAAACAAAACATCATTAAGGGCAACTTTATCTAATTTCTGCCTAGTTTTAATATAAAAATAATCTTGAAATAAAAAATCGTTTTCCCATTCTTCTTTCGATGAAAGAATTGATTCTTTGTTTTCATTTTGTAAACGACTTACCGTCAATTCAATCATTCTTTGTAATTGAACATCATTAAAAGGTTTCAATAAAAAATGAACAGGCTTTGTCTGATTAGCCCTCGCAAAAGTTTCATCATCATTTAAAGAAGTAATAAAAATAATAGGTATATCATAACTTTGATGAATCATTTCTGCCAACTCAATCCCATCATGTGTTCCTTCAATATGGATATCCATCAAAATTAAATCAGGTATATTTTTCATAATAATACCTAGGGCATTTGTACTATTATCAACCGTTCCTAAATGTTCGTAGCCTAATTTATCCACCAACATTTCTAGCTGTTCGGCATATAGTTCCTGATCCTCTACTATTAATATTTTAAAAGACATCTTCTCTTTGAGTTTGAATACAAAATAGGCATTTTTTATTCAATAAAGAACAAACCCATTCATGATATTTATTTTACCGTTCATGTTGTCAAGTCTTCCGTTGGCGATCAAAAGTCAAATTCCGCTCTTTTTCTGCTTCATATTTGTCTTATCAAATTTATTTTTTAATTAAAAACAATCACAATGAAA
>JAHDDR010000030.1 GCA_020629255.1 Saprospiraceae bacterium
TCGGAAGAACCCAAGCAGTCTTCGAACGAAACCGTTCTGACATCCGAATATTCGAACGAACCGTCCAGATCCACCATTTTCAACCTATAATAATATTTGGCGCTCATCACACGGCCATCATCCATATAACCATACGATGCACTTTCCATATCGCCGCCCTCTCCTCCAATCTTTCCGATAGCTTGGAATTCTCTGCCATCCGAACTTTTCTGTATTTCATAATAATCGAAATGGATCTCCGTAGCCGCTTCCCATTCGAGGAGGGTGGTACAATCATCGGTATGCGCATCGAAAAAAGTCAACTCTACTGGGAGTACGTTCGAACGCATCACCAAAGGATAATCCCCTCCCAGATGCCTTTCTCCCGGATCGGCACAGAAACAGTTTGAAAATCCGGAATCCGCATCGGGCATTATCACCGCCGCTATCCCTTCCGCAGCCGGGCAACCGATACCCACCCAAGTTCCCGACAAGGTTTCCGAACCGCCCGCTGCAACGGCGGGGAATGTCAGCGTCGCCTTGACACCCGCGGCTTCGTCGATGCCGTCCAATGTCGCGTTCACACAGTATATGTCCACTTCCACCGGACCGCTTCCTGCCGCCCCCGTATTGGACACTTCCAAATCATATGAATACGTATCCGTCAATATGTCGTACGTCAGTGACAGAAAGTTCAATCCGTATATCGGTTTTGTCAACTGTACCCCTGTAAGGGATGTGCCCGTATTCACTTTCGTTGCAGGACAGGTCCCCACACCACAGGTCAAGCCACCTATTTCCGCCGTACTCTTCAATTCCAGGTTGGAAGTGCTGCATTCCAAGTTGCCCGAAGAAACCACATCGAAACTGATGGACATCGTTTCATTGATCACCCCTGAAGGATATTTGAACATCACTATTTCTTTTCCGTCCGAAACGACCGTTCCTTCGAATGTGGGACAGTTCGTCGTAGTACAACCGAAATTATCATTGTATACCAATCCTTCTGAAAGGGTTACGAACAGGGTGTCATTTGCCCCCGTGGTCCCACCGGATATCGTGGCATCTATTGATATTGTCTTGTTATCATTACATCCGTCAAAGATATTGTCCGGACTGATGGAAGAAATCATCGTCGTCGTATAAGGCGAAACGGCTCCGTTTATGTTCAGTGCCGAACCGATGACGGTCTCCCCGTTGCCCGTCGCCACTTCCGTACAGGGTGCGGTACCAAATGTCTGTATGGACAACGGTTCTCCGCTTATCATTTCGCAGGTGGTCGTCATCAGCCAGCGGATGATGACCTCATTTTGGTTCGGGTTCGTTCCTGCTCCTGCAAGTCCCTGCCCCGAACCGAAATTCGCAGCGTCAATATCAGCTAATGGAATATTCCACGAACTACCCGTGGCCGAAGATAATATGGTTTCACCGGCAGCATCAATCGTACGGGGAGTATTCACCGCATCAACCCCTTCTACTTCTATAGTCGCACTGTTAGGAACATATTGCAAGCCTGCTCCTAAATTCGGAATCAACAAATCGAAATTGATGTCATAAACCGTTGCCGCATCTGAACTGATAATGGTATATTCTACTGGAAAAGCTTCACACATATCCACTAAACTAGAGCCATATACCCCTGCACTTGGATCGGATGGATCGCTTGGCGTACTTGCTAAAGGGGTGATTGTCGCTGCTAATTGAGCATCTTGGGGTATCACCCGCACGAAGGTTTGGTTTCCACAATCTGGCAATTCTGCCAAGGTGGTTGGATAACCATCACAAGCCCAACCGTGTTCTACTATTAAATCATCTTGAACACAAGAATTATATGTTGCATAAATTCTAATCGTTTTGCACAAACCACCATTTACATCATCTGCTTCTACTAAAAGTTTACCACTTCCCAAATCATTAATATTAATAGCTACTTCGCTCCCTGAGGTTACATCATACACATTGGTGACTGTAATTCCTAAACTTGCAGAATTATCTAATATTAACCAATTATGAGAAGCATTAACTCCCAATGTAGGATTACAAATTTCTACATCCCAACTAATTTCATCGTCTACTCCTGATTGTATTTGATTCAACGGTGTAGATGTAATTGATGGTTTTATAAAAGTAGTATACCAACCTCCTGGATGATTAAGTATTACTTGTTCATGAAGGCTTTCATCTGGATGCTGATAATGTCGAGTCACATAATAAGTATAATCTCCACTATAGAATCCTTCAGGAGTATCACATGTTCCAATAACATAGGGTCTGAAATATTGAGAAAAAGCACCACTATTTCCTATTGCTCTAGGGAAATAATCAGAGCCAGGGTATATTACTAATTCTCCATTTGAATTATATGTATGGGTTGTTGTGATGGTATTGTTTTGGAAACCAGCAGTATGTATATCTCCTGTAAATTGTAATTCTTCCGGAATATCAATAACGACCGAATCTACTCGATGTATGGGTCGATATTCATTCGGGAAATTTACTGCTACATTAATGTAGAAGAGCGATCTTGAATGAGGAAAAGCCTCCTGACATCCAACTATGTTTGACACAGAATTATTAGCCCTGCCATGAAAATATCCAGCATAATAAAGAGTCGTTCCATAATCACTACATCCTCGTCGTACCGGAACATCATCAAACATATAAAAGCTAGCTCTAAATACACCAACACTTTGATATGTATTAGAAGGTTCATGATCTAAAATTGCTTTTATAGAGACGGTGAATGAATCATTTTCAACACCTTCGCCTAATTGATATGTAGGATCTACTTGTGTAATGGCCGATGATAAATCAATATTCCAATAATAGGTGCCACTTCCATTAACAACAGGTGTTGTCGAAATTGGAAAAGTATGTTCCGTGCTACCATGCGTGCCATCTAAATCATATATTGTGATTTCACCACCAACAAAACTAAAAATATCCGCACCATCTTCTGGAGTATATTGAATTTCTAGATGCATATTATCTGAAATGGTATCATTGATAAAGCCTTTTGCTTCCATTACTAATGTATCATAGGGTAACACTAATTTTGTATTATGTGTTCCTTCTGTTAGATCAACGTGAGTTGTCATTGTGTTATCCGTCCATCCTTTCGTTAGCCTTCGTGCATCGAAACTTTTTGTAACCAATCCCCTGCAACCAGGATCCGGACAATGGGGTACAACCGCAAAATTTTCACAGTGTATATCTTTTATCCAGCAATCCGAACATTTATAAGTCGTTATAAAATCAAATTGTAGTGGATTAGAACCATCATGCTGAGAACAATCAAAAACCAGGGGGAAAGGAAATTCATCATATCTATATCTATCTATTTCATAATAAACAGTATCATTAGATTGGTATAAAGAAGGATTATAAGAAGTATGGTATGAAGCAACTGCTCCACTCGGATCCAAAGACACTCCTGGAGGAACGACTAACTTCACTATCCAAGTTACATCTGCTCCTGTATATATATTCCCTCCATTACAAGCTATAGCATTGGCTCTTAAGTTAGGTTGAATCACTAATTCAAAACTACCTCCATCTTCTATGTCTGTAGGTCCTGATTTGAGTGTTGGTCCTGTTCCGTCTCTATCCATATAAACATATCTAAATTCTTGCCGAATGGGATCTTGATTCACACCACATTGGTTTCTCCAATCTACATCCATAGAAAAATGTTCTAAATACTGATACATCACATTTCCTTCTCCACATGCATGATCTGAATTGACCAATTCAAAATCAAAACCAATTGTAACTGAAGCCCCCGGAGCCAAATCGTCATAAAATCCATCTCCATCTAAATCTTCTAGGCCTACACCTGCTCCATCTGGATCAGTGGTGAAGTAATCCGGACTGATATAGTCCACGGTTGAACCACTATACCAACCATTTGCTTTTTGAGTGATTACAGGATTTCCATTTATCGTGAAATTCGAAAAGAACTTTTGATTTTGCCATTCGCTGCCCCAAAAGCCATATAATTTAGGATCTATACTACCCAATGTAGCAATTGGAGTACTATTACTTCTTAAACCAATAAAGAAAACCACATCCCTTGCAAAGTCTTCAGGATCGGTGGCATCATTCGTTACAATCGCACTATGGGTTGTTGTATAACACAAATCCGGAACAGGGTTACTTACAATAGCCGTGCTTAAATCCGGTACACCATTTAATATGGAAATACTGGTAGAAGTCGTTCCCGAAGGTGTACATTCCGTAGAAACATCTTCTCCATAATATGCTTTCAAATTCGATTGTAATGTTCCATTTCCGCAAACCAATGGTTTTACATCATAGGTCAGTGTAAAAAACTCATCTTTCTCAAACAGGGCATCACTATTTCCATTTGTGCCTCCCGTGCCATTGATATTAGGGATGATCGACGAATCAAAGTGGATACGGGTCCTACCTCCTATGCTATCTATATTTGCATTCGGTATTGTTATCCCATTCATGGCAAAATTATAGACCGTCACTTCTCCATCCGTATGCACATCCTCGAACCAAAATTCATCCAGGGTTCCAAACGAACCGTTGGTGATATTTACCGTTCTTGAAACGGTTCCTCCGATATACGTTGCTGCACTAGGCGAATGATTCACTATACCCAATACCGTATTTCCGTATGTCACATCATAATTGGCAGCATAAGGATTTCCACTATTGTTGCTATACGAAACCTCCGTTCCATTTTCATAAATGTGACAGATATCATCGAACGTGCCTCCTTCGGATTTATGGGTCCGCGCATCGCAATTCGCCTGACGGGAAAAGGTTAGGGTGACTTGTTCGGATGCTGCCAGAGCACCGATATTGAAAACGACGGGGTTTGCCCCAGTAGTGGACACTTCGGTTACCGTTGCGGAACCGCTTGCCACATAAGACAAATTACCCGCGAGATATTCTATCCCTGTACCCAAATCTACTTCAATGGTCGCATTTGACAAGGCAATGGCATTATTCGTAAATTCGAAAGTCACCGTACTGCTTGAGTAATAGACCTCTACCGCATTGGCGCTTCCTGCCGGATTTGCCGGGCCCCAGGTTATCGATTGTCCAGAAATAGATCCAACCGACAATAAGAAGAAAATGGTGATTAAGAATGTTTGTACACGTAGAATTTTCATCATGCTATATTTAATTTCGCCATATTAGCATGAATGAATTCTCGAATACCATTCCAAAAACAGCCTGTTTTTTATAAAAAAAACATCTTTTGTGACAATGTAAAACAAAATAAACAGCACTTATTTCATACACACCAAATCAGTGCTGCTTCATGTTCTCCAAAAAGAACTGCATTTTGTTCGTAGCGTTGCCCTAGTGCCCAAACATCATGTAAAGAAATTCCTAGCACAAAAAAGCTTGTTTCTTGCCAAGTTTTTCCTTTTCCCTCAGCAGAAAAATAAACATAGCCTTGTTTCTTTAATTGGTACTCTAGGGAAGCGTTCCTCTTCTTATTTTCAGCTTGGCTCAATTCTTTGGATAAAGGATTCCAAGCCGTGATGAATCCCCATGAAGCGTAATTTTTGTTCTTAAGCCATTGATCCAACTCAGGATGCATTTCTCCTATTTTAAGAGTGAATCCTAGTTCATTTATCACATAATCTGTTGAATGATATGCTTCAACCAGCGTTTTGTCGAGGTGCTTCGGTGGCAGCTTTGATGGCTTTTGCATCGACATCTTTTTTAGGTGTGGACTGTCCTTTTGTTTTGAATGGGTTCCGGTACACTACATCTCGTTGAGGTTCCAAATATTTAAAAACCTTTTCTACTGCCAGTCGATTGAGTACGGCATTGCGATGTTTTACGAATACATAGTATTCATGTGGTTCTGCTCCTACGGAGCTTTTAATTTCGGTAGCGGTACGTGCAAAATCTACCGCATGAGAACCTTCATCTATTCCTACTTTGATAATATCATATAAAATATTGAGATAGAGCTGGTATTTATTGTTATAGGCATTATCCATGCCTAAGAAATGGGCGTGGGTCTCTCCTCTATCCTTGATTGTGGTGAAGTAAGCTACCATTTCTCCTTCTAGAAAATAGGCTACAAGTTTGAATGGGTCACCCAAGCGTTTTTTTAGTTCGGGGAAATAATCTTCGCCCAGAGCCACCATATTGAAATCTGCGGCATCACTTACTTTTTTATAGAGTTCATGAATTCTTTTTCTATAAAAATGTATTTGTTCGTGGTTCAATTCCACCCGTTCCAATGCTTTTCCTTTTTTGAAGGCTCTCTTTGCCCTTACCCTATATTTGGAACTCATGGCTCCGAGATAATCTTCGAAGGTATTCCAATGAGGGAGAATTTCCATAACCATAGAGGGTTCCCCCTTGAAACAATGGAAGCCAGATTGTATCAATGCACTTGATTGGGCACTGTCTTCTTCATTGAAATCTTTATAAAATTGTAGGGTAAATTTATATCCTTTTTCTTTTTCTATAATAGGAAGGGCGAAGCGGGTCACTATATCTACAATAACAAAAGATTCCCTAGCACTTTTTCCATTGAATCGAATACCATAATTTCCGGTCAATAATAAATTCCCAACCACGAAACCTCTTATTTTCAGTTGATTGAGCAACCATTTTTGTCCTTGGTTTTTCATTCCGCTTGTCTTGGGATCCAACCTGAAAGCTTCGTTGCCTTTTATTAATACAGATTGTGCCGTCAGTACTCCCAAGCACATCCCATTTTCATAAATGGGAATATAGATGAATTCCATTCCCCTAGAAGGATGTTCTTCCAATAGGGATTGATATACATTATCCATAAAAAGACTTCCGGGTTTGTAAATATCCGATGGGAGATCTTTTTGGGAATAATGGACAGTAAATTCCAAATTGGTATTATCTATACTATATCGCCCTGTTTCTTTTTCTTCATTAATCGTATGAGAACAAGGACATAAGGAACTGAACATGGCATTGGTTTTAATGAATCGAAACTGTTCGACTCTTTTTGTAACGTAAAATTACGATGAAAGGTTGGAGTACGGCGTTTTTTAAAGATTTTTTTAGAAAACCTTATGATTGATGATTGAATGAATGGGTTATATTGTCTTTGTCTATCAAACCTTTTTCTTCCAAGAACTGCAACCATTCTTGGGCTTGCTTTCTTAGTTCATGCCCTACTCCTTTGGGTATGATATGTTTCGGGAATTGATTTTCTAAAAGATTCATGATTCCAATGGCGTAATGGCTTCTGCTTTTGGAAATAGTACTCGAAAATGGGCTGACCACATCAAATTCCAAAACTTCGCCAATTTTTTCAAAATCGAGGGCTCTGTCTAGTTTTCGAATATCCAATCCGGACATTTTAAGGTAATGGACATAAAAATCGATGGGATTCATTTCTTGTACATCTTTCTGGAGCTTTTTCCTTTTTTCAGGTGTTTCAAAGAGGTAGGAAGATAATCCTAGATTCTTCTGTAAAAATTGTAAAGGTGATTCTCCTTGATGGTCCACCAAATACTCAAACCCTTCCAAAATTTGACTTAAATCCGATAATTTGATTCCATTCAACAAACTTTGCTGGATGTTGTATTGCTGTTTTTTATCTTCGGTATAAGAGGCTGCTTTTTTGAGTTGTTCTTTGATGGGCAAGTTTCCATATTTCAAAAAGAATACTCTTTTTAGAATTCTTTTTTCTTCAAATTCACTAATAAAATCTGATTCATTCAAATAGGACATCATATTAGAAATGATATTTTCTTTGATTTTGGGTGCTGCACCCGCAAGGGTATTCATCATACCTTCTACATCACAAATCCGATTAAAAACCTTTCCTTGGTCATTTGCTTCCGTACCGTTCAGAAATGAAAGAGAAAAATCCAGCAATTGTGTTTGATCTTCCTTTTTGAAATATCCAATGATATCATCCAAATATTTAGCCTTGAACTCTAAGGGTTTGAAATATTCAAGGTATTTGATGTCCAACGGTGCAGACAATTCCAATTTCCGTACATCGTTCTTTTTGTCCAATTTGGGCAACAGGGATAATGTGCGTTCCAATATGGCTGGTGTAACCGAGGAAGCTCCGAGTATTGTGTTCAGTTCCTCGATGTCTAAAAATTCTTTTTCTGCCAAACGGGAAACATGGATGTCCAATAAGGCTTGTTGCCAATCTTCTGTTTTTTTATGTTTTTTGGAAAAAGCCAACCAAAGAGGCGCCGTGTCCCTAGGGGCATCTCCCTCTCCTTGTCGAAAACTGAAACTGAAAACCCCTTCCAACATTCTTACAGCATCATCAGCGACTGTCCGTTTAATACCGTTTTGTTCAACAATGATTTGATGATCATTATCCAGCAAGCTGATAATGTTTGAAGCAAATTCTGGCGAAGCATGATATGAATAATAGTCTAGATATAGATTGAGTAAGGTTTTGTCTTGAGCTTGTTCTATTTTCTTATTGAGTTCTTTGATCTCACTCACATGGGGTGCCTCTATCATATGAAGATCCCTTTCGTCTAGTTCTAAAGGGTTTTGTATGAAGGTTTTGAAAGGAATGGCAAAACTAGAATCTTCTTCGCCGGAAGAAAGCACATAAGAGATGGCATCCCTAATATCTTCATCATATTCTTTTTTGCTAATCAGTTTCAGGCGGGGTTCTAAATCATCTTTTATCTGTTCTACCTTTAAGGGATACCGGTTACAAATTCCTCCTATCCCTATCCTACTGAATAAAACTGTTTTCTTGAGAAATAGTCTGATTTGGGTATTATCGGTAACGATTTCATTAAATTTCTTGGCATAGGAAATATCCAAAATCCTAGATATACTAAAATTGAATGGAATATTTTTGGAATGAATCAAGCCTTCGATTTCTAAGGCGGTAAAATCGGATAAACCTATCTCCTTGATAATTTCATCTTCTAGTGCATAGCGTTCTTGTATAGGAAGTTCATTTTTTAGATTCTCTATTTTTTTGGATAGCTCAGACAAAATTTTGGTATTGATATCTTCTATTTCACAAAACTCATTGAGCATGGCAAGGTTCTCTAAAAAACGATATCTGAAATCAGGCAACTTAGGATGCGCCCGTCTCAAGATAGGTTGGTATTTTTCATTCAGGCGGGAGAGAATGTGGGGGGAATATCCGACTAAAGATTTATAGGCGACAAAGGCTACTTTCTGGTTTTCTGAAGTAAGTTTCTTAAATAATTTGGAAGCTGATTCCTCATTTTCTTCTTCTATCTTAATATTGATAAATTCCCCTTCTTCAGAATTATATTCGTAATCTTGATAATGAGCTGCCCAATATTTCAAGGTATTGAGATAATAAATATCGTCCTTATCCTCTTTCTGGGTATCGATCAATTTTCCGGTTCCGTCTTGTACATTGATGTATAAATTCAAATAGTTATCCAATTGTTTTTCCAAAACCGCCATATCGAAAAAATCATTGTTTCTTTGGGCGTACATGACTCCGGACAAATGGTATAGTGCCTTGGCATTTCCCGTTTTCATCATTTGCCGCAGGGCGTTTTCTCTCATCCACGGTATCATGAAAAAGTTAGATAATAGAAAACCATAGTAATCTACTTCTTCTACAAAATAATCCAAGCGGGCAGTACTTTCTTTTTCGAATCCGTATTTTCTTAAGCCATTCAAAGTTCCCAATGAATCCAAAAGATGTTCGTAAGCTTTCTTTAATGCAATGGGATCGTTTTCTTCTATTCTCACATTGGTATAATAAGACATCAAATCTTTAGCTGCATCCCCTTCTAGCTTTCCTTTTCCAAGCACATCCAAATAAGCATATAAGATGGATGGGTCGTCGAATAAGTCCAAAGCTTTGCAAATGGCTTCTTCGATAAAAGAAGCACGGGCCAATCCTTCACTCATATGTTTACCCTCTAGAGCTCCCATAAGGAAATCATAGGCTTCAAAAGAATTCAAGGCTGCAATTTCCTTTAGTTGGTGGGTAACAAAGGATTCGGAGAGGGCTTCCGAAGAAGCATTCAGAATTTTAATGAGCCTTTTAAGACGCGTGGATTTTTCCTTGTCTGATAATTTGCGTTTTTTATCTAGTTTATGTTCTACCGGAAAATCTTCGAGAGGGCGGGTATAAAAATTTCTATAAATGGGAGAATATTGGATTTCTTCCTCGTATCGATTCAGGAAAGCAAAAAAATCGTCTCTTGAAAGTTTTGGATCTAGTTGGATTTGTTCTTTGGGAAAAATGCTGTGTTTCCGAAGAATGGAAACCACCTTTGCCTTCGTTTCGGGAAATGCTAAAAAACCACCTAATTCCCTTAATGCTCTGGGGTTACCATCTGCTAAAGCATTATCCAATTGTTCCAAAAGGATATGATGATTGGAAACAATACGCTCTTGGCCTCTTACTCCTATTACAAGTAGCAAGAAGGTGAATATCCAACACCATTTATGCCAAACACTGAGCATTTGTAACAATTTAGTTTTCCCTTTACTAGACATTATTACGAATTAAATGGTATCGCTGAAATTTATCTTACATACAATACAATTTGTAATAATATCTAATGTGTATAATGCAAATTCTATTCCTTTTTTAGATCTTGATATATTTTCCTTACTATTTGTTTCATCTGGGATGAGAATTCCATCTTTTGGATCCAATTATGATAATTGGGATCCTTCTTAAAAACTTCTTTTACAGGGACATTATTGTATTTACCGAAACTGAAAACAACCTCTTTTTTATCGTTCAGTTTTAGTTTTTGGGTGGGTTCTAGAAATCTAAGGTCGTTCACAAAATCATGAATGGCTTTCATATTGTTTCGGATAGGTTCCGGAGTCACTTCTCCTTCTTCATCTACTAAATCCACTCCTTTATATTTATCCAATTGTCCCTTTAGAACATCGACAGTTGCTCTTACATCTGCCAGGGCGTCGTGAGCTCCTTCCAACTCTTTGCCACAATAAAATTTCAGTGCGGCTCTAAGCGTTCTGGGTTCCATTTTATAGAAAATCCGTTGTACATCCACAAGGTTCCGTTTACTGATATCCAATTCCAATCCTACTCTGGCAAATTCCTCCATTAGCATCGGAATATCATACCGATTCGAATTATAGCCTCCTAAATCCGCATCACCTATAAAATCAAATAATTCTTGCGCTACTTGGGCGAATGTCGGTTTGTTTGCCACATCTTTCGGTGTGATGCCATGCACACCCATCGCTTCCGCGGAAATTGGAATTCCGGGATTGATCAACATACTTTTTTCAATCGGTTCTCCTCCTTTTTTTGAATATTTAATCAACGCAATCTGAACAATACGATCCCGAACCACACTTAAGCCTGTGGCTTCAATATCAAAAAAAACAATGTCTTTATTTAAATTGAAATCCATGCAAAATTTTTATGATGATAAAAGGGGGCAAGCTTATTCCATCTTTATAATAACCTCTTTTATTTTATCGTTAGAAATGTAGGGATAAATACTAATTTCTCAATCCAAACAGCTTCTAAACATAACAAGTTGTGCAATATAGAAATTGAAAATGGGATTCGGCAACATAATTGCTATTATTCTATAATATTTAGTCTCATTAAACTGAAATAATTACTATCATTGTATCAGATAATTTATAAAAATTTCAATATATGTCATCTACGGTAGAGAATCAAAGAAAATTACTTGTTGGGGCAGGAATTGTAATTGCTTTCCTCATGGTCATCATTGCTGTATTATTATTCAACAAATTTGGTCCGGAGGGCTCCAATAAAACCATCGAAAAACAAACACAAGAAATTGGCGAAGCCAAGCTCCTGAATAAGGAACTACAAGAAGAGTATGATAATGCCATTGCAGAACTCGACGAAGCATTAGCAGAAAATGAAGATCTGAGAAGCATCATCGAGGAACAGAAAGCAGAATTGAGTCGTCAGAAAAATAAAATTTCCCGCACTATCAATTCTAGTGCAGCAAATGAAAAAGCTTTAGCGGATGCTCGTTCTCAATTGGAAGAACTCCGCACCCAGCAAGCCTCCTTCTTGAACAAGATTGATGAATTGGAGGAACAGAACCAATTGCTCACCAACGAAATCGTGCAAGTAAAAGAAGAAAAGAAAATTGTGGAAGAAGCCGTCGTAAAAGAAAGGGAAGAAAAGAAAATAATTAAAGAGACCAAAGATTCCATCATCGAGAACGTAACGAAGAAAAAGGAAGAGCTGGAGGAGCAAAAGGAGTTTTTGGAAAACAAAGTGAATTTGGGTTCTATCATTAAGGTGGATGATCTGGAAGTCACTGGCTATAAATTGAAATCCGGAGGTAAAATGGTGAAGAAAAGATACGCCAAGAATATAGATGTTCTAAAAATCTGTTATACAGCAACAGACAACCGTGTTGCCGAATCAGGAAATGAGCAATTCCTCGTTAGGGTCATTACTCCATTGGGAGCAACCATGTTTATTGAGAACTTGGGTTCGGGTGTTTTTGAAAACAAAGATACCCAAGAAGAAATGAGATTTACCAAAGCTCAGGATGTTCCTTATAAAAATAAGGCAAGCAATCAATGCATGAATTGGAAACCCGACACTCCTTTTGCCAAGGGTGATTATAAAATAGAAGTCTTTAATAAAGGATATTTATCAGGTCAAGGAACATTCCGCCTCAAGTAATTCATAATGGATAAAGTAGAGGAATTCATACTAGAATACCCTCATAAAAATACAAGGGAGTTGATGTTATTGACACATCAACTCCTTTTGGATTCTATACCCCAGCTCCAACACAACATTAAATGGAAAGTACCTTATTATACTTATAAAAAAGGCTTTTGTTATTTGAACCCTAAACCCAAATACTTAATTTTGGGTTTACTTCAGGGAACTTTGGTTTCCGATCCCTTACATTTATTGATAGGAGAGCAAAAATTGGTGAGACATTATATCATCAGAACCCAAGAAGACATCTATTTGGCTGGCTTCTCTGAAATATTGATGGAGGCCATTCTACATAATGAAAGATTATGAGCGAAAAAGAAGATCAAAATAAAGAGGAAGAATTCATTAATCCTATAGACAAGGATAAGGTAGCTGAAAACCCACACCTACTACCCTATGCCCATACAGTTGGCGGAAGTGTTATCCGTCCTATTGACAAAGGCAAGGTAAAAGGTCTTGCTGTTTCTGCCATGTATGAACAAACGGAAATGCAATTGGAGCAGATTCGCAAACAAGTAGAACTCTTGTACCAACAAGCAGAAAAGATTCGGGATAGGGTTCATATTTCGGAGAGTATTTATTTAGCAGAAATGAGTTTCAAACCCTTAATTGGGCACACATACCATTTATATAAAAGAAAAAATGGCAAGGATGTCTTGTCTATGGTTGGACCGAATGAATGGGGTCGAAGCTGCCCCTATGAATTCAGGGCAACCGTCAAATTATTAAGCGATCATACTTGGGAAATCCAAGAAGAATAAAAAATATCCTCCCGAATTCCATATCGCTTTTATTTTCGGATATAAAGTCATACATTTGCATTCCATTTTTAAAACGTAAAAGGTATTGCTATGCCAAAGATGAAGACGCACTCAAGTGCGAAGAAGCGTTTTAAAGTGACTAGCAAGGGTAAAATCAAGCATTTCAACTCAGGTAAGCGTCACTTATTACGCAAGAGATCAAAGAAGGCGAAGACACGTCTTACCGGCTCCGACATCCTTTCCAAAGGGGATGCAAGAAGAATCCGGGCTTTGCTTTGTATCTAATTATCATTACAGTTAATCAACTGATTTTTTAACGAGGATACAGGAAAAAAGAGCTAAAAGCCTCTGTATCGAACAAGAAAATCCATTAATTATGCCACGATCGGTCAATCACGTAGCGTCAAAGAGAAGACGCAAAAAAATCATGAAACTTGCCAAAGGTTATTGGGGTGCCAGAAGTAAGGTATACACCGTAGCCAAGAACGCAGTAGAAAAAGGTCTACAATATGCTTATAGAGACAGAAAGAACAAGAAAAGGGCTTTCCGTCGTCTTTGGATTACCCGTATCAATGCTGCGGCTCGTATCAATGGAACGACCTATTCCAAATTGATGCACGAATTATCCAAGCAAGATATCCAACTCAATAGAAAGGTTTTGGCTGACATGGCCATGAACCACCCGGAAACATTCAAAGCCATAGTGAACAAAGTAAACTAGGCAAAGAAAAACGGTATGAAACGAAGGGAGGTAGATGAAATTCTGCCTCCTTTTTTTTATCTGAATTTTATCCCTAGCCAAAACATCAGGCTTTCTATATTTGCAAAAAAACAGGTATGTATCAGTATCTTATTTTATTTGGTTTTCTTTTGTTGGGATGGGGATGTAGCCCACCCGCTCCTACCCCAGTTCCACAACCCAAAGAAATTACAACTTTTGATATAGATACCACTCCTCCTGTCTTCGAGGAGCCTGAGACACCGAGTATAACATTCGATCCAGATAAATACGAATTTATAGATGGCTTCATCAAGGTAGATTGGCAGATGCTTTCCCGTGTTATTTTTGAAGACGAATACATCAATGATACACTGGCGATGGTTCCTATTTTCCACGATGAAATCAAAATACTGGATGGGCGTCCCATCCAAATTAATGGATATAATATTCCTTTCGGTGATGATTCCGGACAACTACACATCCTTTCTGCCTATCCGAATAGTCAATGTTTTTTTTGCGGGGGAGCGGGGCCGGAATCCGTCATGGATATCAAAACCAAGAAAGTACTTAAAAATCTTAAAACGGATGACGTCCTTACGTTTAGAGGAACACTTCAATTAAATGATAATGATTTGAACTATCTCAATTACATCCTCAATGATGCGATCTTGGTGAAATAAATCGGTTCTCTTTCTTAATTTGCCAACAGTTTATCCACTTTTGGGTATCAAGCACTTAACATATTACCATTTTTTACATAACTTGTTTGTAAATATCCTTATATTTGTAGTAGAACCATCTTACTTTCAGAAAAGTAGGAATAAAACATACATTAAATAATGGGAGTAATCATTTCTCTATTGAACCACAAAGGAGGAGTAGGAAAAACTACATCCGCCATCAATATTGGAGCCGGATTGGTAGAATTGGGCAAAAGGGCCTTGTTGGTCGATTTGGACCCCCAAGCCAATCTCACATTATCCTTAGGTATTCCTAGGCAACCATCCACAATTTATGAAGCCATTCGGGGCGAGGCGGATTTAGAACCTTATACCGTAAAAGAAGGCTTGGATGTCATTACCTCTACCTTGGATCTTTCGGGTGCCGAAATGGAATTGATCAATGAAGCCGGAAGGGAATTCATCTTGCGTGAATTATTCGATACCGTTATTGAAGAATATGACTATATCATCATTGATTGTCCTCCTTCTTTAGGATTGTTGACCTTGAATGCCCTTACGTGCAGCCGCTATGTTTTCATACCCTTACAAACAGAATTCTTAGCGTTGCAAGGATTGGTAAAAATCAAGCAGGTTATTGATAAGGTCCGTTTCCGATTGAATAAGAAATTGGAAATTGGCGGGGTAATTGCGACCATGTATGATCAAAGAAAAGTCCTGAACCGTAATGTAGCGGAATCCATCCATAAATATTTTGGTAAAAAAGTATTCAACACCTACATTCGGGATAATGTGGCTTTGGCAGAAGCTCCAACAGAAAGAAAAGACATCTTTGATTATAATCGAAGAAGCAATGGAGCAGCAGACTACTTGAGTCTTTGTAAAGAAATTGTTGAAAGGACTGAGGAAGCTGTTGAGGCATAATTCTACACAAAACTATACGCAGAGAAAATCATAAGTAAGAAACATTGGCAAAGAAAAACTTCATAGACGGACTGGATAGCATCTTCGGAGGAGATTCCAATGAAGGGAATGAGGATTTAACTATCATTACCCAAGAGAAGGAGCCGCCCAAAACGAAGAAAAAAACTAGAAAAAAATCGAAGTCTTCCAAAGATTTCACAGCTGATTTGGACTCCTTGTTACAAGAAGCCCTTCAAGAATCCGTAGAACAACATGCTTCCAAAAAGAAAACATCTTTACCGGTTGCAAAAACAAAAAGAAACCCCAAACGAGGGCGAATCAAAAGAACATTGAGTGGTTTGGATGCCTTAATTCGTCAAACCGTCGAATCGAGCCAAATTGATGTTCAGGAAGAAAGCGGAAGTTCCAAGCCCAAGAAGAAACGGGTTACGTTTTCTTTCGATCGAGATAAAGTGGATAAACTCAAATCCATTGCCCGTTTGGAAAAATCATACATTAAGGATATTGTCAATTCCATTGTTACGGAGTACATCGAAGAGTACGAAAAAAGCAAGGGAGAAATCGATTCCGAATAAAGAATTTCCTATTTTTTTGGAAACCTTTTTCAAGAATCCCATGTTATTTCAAAAACATGGGATTTTTTATTAAAATCCATTGCAAAAGTTATCATAATTCTAAAAACTCCTTGTATATTTGCACCGCACTTTGAAAATGGTGTTGGTTAGATTGCGTAGCTCAGTTGGTAGAGCATCTGACTTTTAATCAGAGGGTCCTGGGTTCGAGCCCCAGCGCGATCACAAAAAAAGCTGTCCGAAGTCTTAGACTTCGGACAGCTTTTTTATTTAGATGCCGAAACTTCTAGTAAAGAAGGAGTAAACAAAACCAAGGTATTTAACACATGAGTATGAAGAAGATCCGCAGCCGATGCCACTTGTTCCCTATCCGCTTCTTCAAAACATTCGCCTAACAAGAGTAATGCATCATTGATATCTTCCAATTGCATATCAAAATTACGGACATCAACGCGGAATTCATTCAAATCAGAAGGGCTCTTCGAAATGAAATAGAACATTCCAATCATGTAATCATATCGCCATTCTAATTCATCCCAATCATGAAGATCGAGCAATGGGTCTTGGGCTGTATCCAATAAGAGTTCTGTTTCGTAATAGAATTCCATTAATTCATCCAAATAATAATCTACACCTTGTTCGGCTCGGAACTCCGACAAAGCACAATGAATGGTATGGAAAACATCCTTTGCATGATATGCATCTTCTTGTTGGATATAATAGGATAAGAATCGGAGATGGCTCTCGACATATTCGGGAAGTGTTCCAAAATCGTCGGAGTATTTTTTCTCCGCATTTAAAAACACCTTATTTATATTCCATTTTCTTTGGACATCCTTCACCAATAAATCCGCTTCAAAAAATTCGGCGTAATGGATATGATATAAAATAGGAATAAGCGACTTATCTATTTTGGCTGAAACAGATTTTACATTTTCTGAGGGGCATCCCGTAAATTGGAAAAGAAAAATAAGAGGTATGGCTAAGAATAACTTTTTCATCTGTATATCATTTTTGTTATGATACAAATATGACCCTATAACCTCCTTTAAAGGATGATGAAAATCAATTCTAAAAATGATTCTACCCCGGCATGTCTTTAAGTGCTTCCAAATCCTGAATGGTGATTTTACCTTTTTCGATACGGATATAGTTATCTTCTTTAAATTCGGATAGTGTACGAATAGCTGTTTCTTTGGCAGTACCAACCAATGCCGCCAAATCATCCCTCATTATGCTGATGCCTTTTTCTTCGAAACGTTCGTTCAGCTGGATTAGAGCATCCGCCACTCTTTTCCGAATGGAATCGTAGGCTAAGCGGATTAGTTTTTCTTCTTGGCTATAAACATTATCTGCCAACATTTTAATAAAGTGGGATGAAAACTCGCGACTACCATATAATAAGGATAGGAAATCATCTTTAGGTATCAAGCTCACTTCCACTTCTTCCAAGGCAGAAGCCGCATCGGAATAAGGGACGCCCTTGATAAGAGATTCATAGCCCATAAATTCTCCTCCTCGAAAAATACTCGTTATTAATTCCTTCCCCCATTCATTGATGCGGTGTACTTTTATTTTTCCGGAATGGATGAAATACAAATATCGGGGCATAGAACCTTCTGTGTATATTTCGGATTTCTTGGGGAATTTTCGAATTTCCCTCCCCTCCGAAAGCTCCTTGAGTTCCAAATCTCCCTTGGCTTCATTGATGAACGTGTTCAGCCCTTGGGGAGTACCATCGAAAGATGTTCTTATTTTCTCACTTTTCTTCAACCTCATTTCTATGGCATCCAACAATTCCACATCATCGAAAGGTTTGGTGATGTAGTCGTCTGCCCCTAGGTTCATGCCTTTCCGAAAATCACTTTTTTCTGATTTTGCCGTTAGGAATATAAAGGGAATATCGGCTGTTTCCGGTTTTGCCGACAAAATCCGAACCACACCAAAGCCATCCAACTCAGGCATCATCACATCACAAAGAATCAAATCGGGATGGACTTCCAAAGCTTTCTTTACTCCTATTTTACCATTTTCTGCGGTATACACCTCATAACCAGACAACTCCAGAATCTCTTCCAAATTGTCCCTCACTTCAAAAGTATCTTCAATCACTAATATTTTCTTCATAGGCATACTTTTCCTGTAAATATAACAAAAGGAGAATACATGATAACGATCATTGGCTTGATTGATCCAACTCATTTCTAGAACTCTCATTTATCCAGACCTTTGTTTTATAATCATTCATTAAAAATTTAGAGCCATGAGTACGAATTTAAACATCACAAAGGTAATGACCCCCCAACCTACTTCTCTTAAAGAGTATGATCCTTTAGTGAAAGCCAAGGAGATATTTTCAAAAAAATCATTCCATCATATCCCTATCGTTAATGATGAAAACCAATTGAAAGGTGTATTGAGTTTTTCAGATTACTCCATAGCCCTCGATTCACTTACCCCATTCAATAACATAAGGATTGAAGAAGAAAATGAGCGGAGCCTTAAAGCATTGATCATCAAAGATTATATGACTTCGAATGTAGCTTTTCTCAGAGAACATCATACTGTTAGACATGCCATTGACATTTTTAAGGAAAACAAGTTCCATTGTCTTCCAGTATTGGATGACGAAAACAAACTACTGGGCATCGTCACTACCTATGATTTGCTCATTGAATTGAGTAAAGAGACTTTTATCTGGTAGTCCTACTCACTATTTAAATCGCACCGTATGAAAAGCCAATTAATTCCTGAGATGTTACAATCAAAGATAGATAATCGGGAAAAGCTATTATCTGTACATCTAGGAGATGATTTCATTGTTCCCGATCTTAGAACGGAAGAAGGGCAAATGGTTTTTGAAACCATACCAACATCCTTACAAGAGTGTATCACGTCCTTGAACAAACTCGTTTTATTGCGGGATTTCTTGGGGAAAATTTCCATTGACTTTTTTTTTAATTTCTTGAAAAATGACCGATTCGACGAAATCAGTCTTTGCCATTTGTTCGATACTTTGGTCTTCCAATCTGTATTGGAAAACACGCATATGGAATGGAAAACCATCACCATTAAAATGGCTCCGATAAAACAACCATCCAAAAAAGTGATCTAAATCATTTTTACCTCTGATTCAGATCATAAAAAAACAGCTAAAGACCCGATAACTTTGAGAAACAAACCTTTTTAAAGTAAAATACAATGTTGACAGTAAAATTTATCGGGTTAGGAAATCAAGATTCTGACGAAATCAGAAGGAGAGTGGAAAAAGCAAAAGGAACACCTCCTTATCCTGTTCGATTAGAAATCATCAATAACCCATCAAAGATACTTCAAGAAAAAATCAACAAAATACCTTCTGTTGTCATTGGAGATCAAATCATAACAGAAGGAAAAATCCCAAGCAGCAAAGAATTAAAAAATTTATTTGATGAATATTTTACAATAGGACACATTATGGAAGCTATCAATAGAAAAAAAATCAATAAGATTCTTGTCCCGATGGACATGTCTGAAGTAGCGGGCAACGCATTGCAGTATGCAAAAGAGTTAGCTCGAAGAACTGGTGCCGAAATTAATATTTTGCACGTCGGTACTCATCTGGTAGATGCAAGCCAACCCTTATTACCTCAAAATCTGGAGGATATAAAAAGAGCAAGAATGCGGAACATTCGTAAGAAAGCAAAGGAAATTTTCGCCAGCAATAATTTACCTCCTGTTATTTACGAATTGGGTTTCCCTATCGACGTTATTACGGAAGCCTCCAAAGAACACGATTTAATCGTAATGGGTAGTACTGGCGAACATGGTTTTCTAGATCGTTTGTTGGGTAGTATTTCTTCTGGTGTAGCTCAAAAAGCACAATGCCCTGTTTTACTTATTCCTAAAGAATTTGAAAAACTATCTTCTTCCAAAATTTTATGTGCTTGCGATCCTGACAACATATATACCGACATTGTAGATAAATTATTGGACTTATCTATGGGAAGCGATTATGAAGAAATTCATTTCGTAGAAGTTTTACCCGAAGGAAAAACAGGTAAAACCAAATTGGATGAAAAAATCATCGAAGAGGTTTTGAAAAATAATTATGAAGACATCCATTTTTATTTGGATCAAGTAACAAGCAAAACTGTTTTCGAAGGTTTGAACAAATATGCCGAAACTCATGAAATAGGCGTTATCGTGATGGTAACCGAACACAGAAAACCCTTAGAAGCTCTATTCCATAGAAGCGAAACAAAAAAAATGGTGATGGATATTAACCGCCCATTATTGGTTTTACATTCTGATAAATAAAATATTTTTAATCATTAAAATCTAATTATTATGAAAACGATATTGGTCCCTACAGATTTTTCTGACAATGCAGAAAACGCATTGCAATATGCCATCGCTATGGCGAATGCTTTCGAAGCGAACATTGAATTGGTTCATACCTTCCATCTCTCCCAACGTGCGGGCATGATCGTTTCCGTTCAAGAAAGAATGAGAATCGAAGCCCATAAGGATTTGAAAAAAATGGTGGAAGAAAAACAAAAAGAATTAACCCAGGGCAACAAAATGGATTTCCATTTGGTACGGGATTATGCTCCGGAAGGAATTGCTTACTTCGCCAAAAAATTGAAAGCCGATATTATTATCATGGGTACGAAAGGTGCATCTGGAGTAAAAGGAGCCATCTGGGGTAGCGTTGCATCTCGGTTAATTGCAATGACTTCCACTCCGGTTTTGGCCATTCCGAAATATTATAATCAATTTAAATTGGAACATATTCTATTTGCCGTAGATAATCCGACGTTTAATGATGCGGAAGTTTTGGCTCCTTTAAAAGAAATTGCAGAAAGAGCCGGAGCAAAAGTCACAGCTTTCAATATGGCGGTTCCCATCCATGTAGATGTAGACGAAAATACAGAAACGCTTAGCACAAGTCAGGTTATACAAGACATTGCCGACGATTATTACCAATCGTTTGATCATGACCTGAAGCAAAGCATCATACAATATGTCATGAAAAATAAAACCGATATGGTATGTATGATACGTAAGGAACGAGGATTTTTCGTCGACATTATGCATGCCAGTGCTACGAAGAAAATCATTTTTGATGCTCCGGTTCCTTTATTAATCCTTCATCAAGAAGAAAAATAGTTGATGAATTAACCAATATCGTTATGGAAGAGAACAAGACATATGTGCATGAAGAGTTTTTCACCGTCCATGATATTATCATCGGTAGCGGAATCTTAATTCTTTTGGTTCTTGCCTCATTAGTAGAAAATATGCAATGGGCGGTTGTACTCACTCATTCTGCCGTGTTCTTGCTTCTCTTCTTTTGGTTTTTCCTCAACATCAATATATCTATTGGACATAAGTATCTTATTTTGTTTTTCAATACTCCCATATTTGAAAAAAGGATTCCTTATTCTTCCATCGACTATTGTGAAATAAAAAAAGGAGGATATAATACATTCAAGGAACTTAAAACATCTCGTTTTCCATTAGGCTTCCCCCTTACTAAAAAAGTATTAAAAATTCATTTTAAAGAGGCTAGGAAAAAACCTTTTATCATAGGATTGAAAAAACCAAAAAACCTGAAACAACTTATCGAACAACATTTATAATATTATTCACCTCGGTTCTCTAGTTTATATATGTAACACGTCTCTTAAAAATTAGGTATTCATTTCGAAAAAAAACCATCCGTTTTAGAAGACTGTACAGAAGGCTTTACCAAATGAAATTAATTTCAACTCCATAAGAAACCAAAACCATCAATACCCACACACACAACCCTTTAAATTTTAAAGCGATAATAAACTAGAAAACCGAACAAAAAAAATAATCATGGATATCTATTCTCCCATTTCAAACATTATGACTCCTTCTCCCATTACTATCGGAAAAAAAGAACCCTTAAAAAAAGTAAAGGAATTAATGGAAAAAAATAAATTTCATCATCTACCCGTAGTAGAAAATGGAAAAACAGAAGGCATGATAAGCCGTTCGGATTTATTACTATTTATGAAAAAGAAATTTGTTCCTTATGATGATATTGTAGAACGCACCCGGCTCAATGCTTTTCATGTAGAAGACATTATGACAACGGGGGTCGCCAAACTAGCTCCTACAGATCATATCGCTACTGCCTTGTTTCTATTCAAGGAAAATATTTTCCATGCCGCACCGGTTGTTGAAAACGATAAACTTGTCGGTATTATTACCACTTTCGACATCATCAATGCTTTATTAAAAAGAGAGGATCAAAGTCATTCCTAAAATTGACCTGCATCATCATATCCTACATGGATAGGAAATATATTTGTAACATAATTATTTCAATGACATATAAATAATAACATCATGAAAATAAAAATGTATCAAGCAAGTATTTTATCCATCATCCTTAGATTTTATCTTTTGTTGGCTGTTGTAACTATTGGTTTATTTACACAACAAACATGGATGTACATAGTAGGTTATGCTATTGTTGTTTCTTGCATGATGGGCTTGAAATTCGAATGGAAAGAAAAACCCAAAGCTGTTGTGAGAAAAGAAAACAAAGAAGCCTCAATTAAAAAGATTGAGAGCTTCAGGAAAGTCAGTTAGATACTACCCTTCCATTGTTCAGTTTGTCACCCCATGTTGAAATCAACATGGGGTATTTTCTTTATAAAACCCCAACTTGACAAAAATCATCCTTTAGGTTGACTCCCATCAATGAACATATTTCTAGTTTAGCCTAATTTTATAGTATTGAATTTATTTTAAAATCGATCACAAATGAAAAAGATTATCGTACCTATAGATTTTTCGAAAGCATCCATGAATGCTTTGAAATATGCCATACAAATGTTTGGCGTAAACGCAGACATCCACATCGTCCATGTTATGCCCGGAGAGTTGGGAGGGGATGAAGTTCTCGATCAAGACGTAACAGAAAATAGAACCATGACTTGCAAATACCAATTAATTGATTATATCCAACGGGAATTAGAAATTGCTTTTTTTCCGGAAAATTTCAAAATAGTCATGCAGTTGGGTACGGTTGTTTCTAGCATTGTTAATTACACCAAAAAAAATAATTTTGATGTAATGGTTCTGGCTACAAGAGACAAACACAACCTGATAGACCGTTGGATAGGTACTATTTCTTTCGGCATTGTAAAACAATTGGATATTCCGATTTATTTGGTTCCGATTTATTCCAAATTCGATGGATTTAAAAAAGTATTGGCTGCGAGCGATTATCAAGTAGAAAAAACCAATTCTATTTTAAGTATTTCCAAATGGAATAAAAAACATAATGCTTTTATAAAATTCCTACATATCCATACCAATGATTCTCCGGCCTATAAAAAAGAACGAGAACAAATTCTCAGAGGAATTTTCAGGGAAGAAGATCCAGGGTTTGGTTTTGAAGTAGCGACGCTGAACAGCAATGATATTACAGACGGCCTACTAGGCGAAGCTTACAATTATCATGCAGATTTAATGATTGTTTTACCGGAGAACCAAACCTTTTTACAAACGCTTTTATTTAAAAGTGTGACCAAAGAATTAATTCTAAAATCAAGTATTCCCTTATTGTTCCTTCCTCAGACTTATACAAAAGAAACAGGGAAGGAAGCATCCCAAAAATCTTTTATTTAAGCAAACATTTAAAATCAAAGATAATGAAAAAGACTGTATCAGAATTTATGGATAATCGCCCCATTTGCTTTTACGACAATGATAGTATGTCCGAGATTATCAGGCTCATGACAAACGACAATTTAACTCATGCTGTTATCATTAATAAAAATGAAGAAGTCAATGGAATAATTTCCAGAAAAGATGTTTTGGATTTTTTACTACAATTAACCAAAGATAGCGGCGGAGCAAAATATTGTGAATTGGAAATTAAAAATACCCCCATTAAAAACGTAATGACAAAAACACCTATAATTGTTCAAGACACGGACAATATGGAAGATGCGTTAGAAATTTTGGACCGCAATAAATTCCATTGTCTTCCTGTCATTAATCATGATAAAAAAATTGTTGGCACCATTACTTTCTTTGATTTACTAGTCGGTTTAATGGAATTGACAAATCCTAAATTAACCAACTTCTATGCCAGCAATCATTATAGAAATAATACTTGGATGAACTAGCTATCCGAAGTTTGAAACTTCGGATAACTAGTAAGTTCAACAACAAATACACTTCCTTTTCCTTCTTCACTTCTAAAGAAAATCTCACCACCCAATAATTCTACATATTTTTTTACAATATTCAAACCCAATCCGGTCCCCTTAATATTTTCTACATTCGACGCCCGAAAAAATCTGGAAAACAAATGTTCTTGATCTTCTTTAGGAATACCGATCCCTTCATCTTCCACTTCGAACACAATATTGTTATCACCATCTTTTTTCAACCGGAAAAATATTTGTTTTCCTTGAGGGGTATATTTAATAGCATTCGACAACAAATTAAATAATACATTCTTCAATATTCTATTATCCGAATGAAATAATTTAACATCCAATAAAACTTCACTATTTATTTTCTGCCCATCTTTGAGCAAGCCATGGGTTTCGTCTAAAATTTCCGCACAAAACGCTTCTAAATCTATTTCTTCTATTTTTACTTTTTCTTTTCCCTCTTCTATTTTGGAAAGAGATAGGAACTCATTTAGAATACTTGTCAAGTTTTTTACAGCCGATTTAATCCTTGTGGTATGTTTGATTCTATTTATTTGCTGGGCTTCTAATTCATATCTTTCAATTAAAGACGAAGAAGATAAAATGGTACTAAGGGGTGTCCTGAATTCATGGGATGCCATGGAAACAAAACGGGATTTTAATTCATTTAAAACTTTTTCTTTATCAAGAGATTCCTCCAACTGGGCTTCTCTTTCTTCCAGTTTTTTATTGGTGCTTAATAAACTATTAATGGTTTCTTCCAATTCGGTTGTACGGAGTTGTACTTTTTCTTCAAGCTGTTCATTTAATTCTAATAATTTTTCTTTATTGCTTTTTAGTTCTGTTAATATTTCTTTTCTCGGCGTATCATCAGTGACATAAGCTAGAGCATACATTTCGTCTCCTACATTAGAATAACTCAAACTGATTTCAACCGGAAATAAGGAACCATCCTTTTTCATTCCAAATAAATCTTTCTGGGCTCCCATCAATCTAGGTTGGGGCTTCTTTATATATGATTCCCGATACGAAACATGTTTTTTCCTAATAGAATTAGGCAACAATTCTTCCAGCATTACATCATTCAATGCTCCCTTCTCGTATCCAAATAAATTTTCCAAATAAGGATTACATTGAACAACCTTCCCTTCCTTACTTACCAATAATATACCGATAGTAGCTTCTTCAAAAGCGGTCATCAATAATTTCTCGTATTCCATAATCTCTTTAATTTATCTCGAATGGGTCAAAGATAGAAATGACAAAAGAAAAGACCATGCAATAACGCATGATCTTTTCTCTTTGAACTAGAAAAATAAAAAAACAATAATCAATAAAAGTCTTCTACTTCATAATTAAATGGAACAAGTGTTTCATAAGGCATTGACCCTAGTTTATCCAAGAAACGGTTCAATTCTTCCGTTGTTGGTTCTACAAAATATTGTTGCCCCATTACTGGGTCATCTATTTTCGAAACCTTACCGAATACTGTTCCTATATTTTCTTCCGATTCTTCGTCCCATTGCAAGAGCCAAAGGGAATAGGTTCTATCCTCATTTT
The DNA here is from genome assembly GCA_020629255.1 of Saprospiraceae bacterium. GTDB lineage: Bacteria > Bacteroidota > Bacteroidia > Chitinophagales > Saprospiraceae > JAHDCE01. The sequence continues at coordinate 26,066 of JAHDDR010000030.1, forward strand.
CCATCGACACCCAAACGTTCCAATATTCTTCTTCATTTTTTTTGTTGAAAAAAAGATAATCCCCATATATTTTCAAACGATCCTCATCATTTATTTCAAATAAAGTATCTCTATATTTCCTTCGAATGGCCACCTCATTTTTTTTCAAATACAACAAAGGAACACATTCTTGTATTTCATCAACAATGACCAATCGTTCTTGGGTGGTACAATTTTCATCGGCTATTCTTTCATCAAAACCTGAAGAATATTCCAACGCTTCTTTTTCTGTAATAATACAGCTCTTTTCTACGATCAGAATAGAACTATCACTCTCTACTAAATATTTTCCCCAATATTTTTCAGGAATTTCATTTAATTGTTCTAATGAATCTGGCTGAGGTTCTACAAACAACAAATTGGATTCGCATGAAATAAAAAAAAGAAAAATCAATATGACATAGATTCTATTCATGATTCTTTATTTTTAAGATACTATTTCCCTTTGTCCGCCATTATCACCTTTTATGAACAAGACATAAATGTATCTCGACAACAAAAGCAAAAAAACACCAGCAAAAAGAATCAAATTAGATTTAATAAATTCTGGAAAATACGCTCCTACAATTGCACCGAACAATGCTCCATACAATTTCAGAAAACTGTAATCGAAATCGGTGAAATTATCTTTCATCCGTTGAAATAAAAATTGATATAACCGTATCATGATGTTGTATTTTTATGTGATGATTTATAATGAATTTCCTTATATCGCTCCAATTGCCTTTTTATCTTTTTCAAAGCATCTACGAAAGCTATATGTTCAATAGCATCAGAACTGCTCGCATAAATCTTATTTCCTCGTTCTTGTAGTACACTTATTCCTACCTGGCATTCACGATCCGAATTCTGAACGACATCTACATCCACGACTTTCACAAAAATGTATTTTTTCAATTTATCCGAAATTCTCTTTTTGTAAAAGTCGTCCATTTTTTCTTGATTTCCATGCCCCTTGGCATTAATTCTTATATCCATTATTTTTTCAGTTTTTTAATGTGATGAAATTTGAGGGTAGAGCGAGCCACCTAACCCTACCCTCTTTTCAAAAACGATACACAACTACCTAATATTCTTTTTAATCAACTCACAGAGATAATTTGAAATTCATTTTCTCCGACATAGAACATTTCGTCTTTTTTCTTGCCCCTCATTTTTTTATATAATGGAGCCTCCATCGACACACCTACAACATCCTCACCGTCACAATCTACCACTGTAGGAATTGAAACATAGAAATACCCCTTATCTGTCTCCACCAACGATCCTACCCCAATTTCATTTTTTCGATTTTCGGATAAAGACTCCAAAACATTCAAATCCATCTTGGCTTTTTGCAGTTGGGTTTTCAAATTAAGAATCATTTCTGTTGCTTCATTTTGATGTGAAAAATCTTCAGGATCTTTTGTTTCATTTTCATCTATATCCGAAGTAGAAAGATAATCAGTTATCAACTCTTCAAGGTGTGAAATAACAGACTCTTGGATCCGAATCGCATTTTCTCTTATTTTTTTCTTATTCATAATCCGTATCTTTTTATTGTAACTGAATTTACAATTTCAAAATTATAACCATTCTTCTTTTCGGGAAATGACACTCATCATTCCATTAAATGATCTTGATCCATTTCTTCCAATTCAGTATCAATTTTCACCAAATACAATTTTATACTTCTTTCCATTTTTATTACCAAGCCAATACCTTTACCTTTAGCCATATAATTTATATCATGGAAACAAAAGATACTGCAATCAAACACCCTCTATCTTATAAGAGAGATAAAATAGAAGGCAATTACGACGTCATTATAATTGGTTCGGGCTTAGGCGGCTTGACCACAGGAGCATTACTTGCCAAAGAAGGCAAAAAGGTATTGGTTTTAGAAAGGCATTATACAGCAGGTGGATACACCCATGTATTCAAACGAAGGGGGTACGAATGGGATGTTGGCGTTCATTACATCGGAGAAATGCATCGCGACACCTTGCTAAAAAGAATTTTCGACTACATCTGCGATGAACCAATCGAATGGGCAGACATGGGCGATGTTTACGACAAAATGATTTTCGGAGATGATGTCTATGATTATAAAAAAGGTATAGACAATTTCATTCAACAAATGAAAACTTATTTTCCTGCACCGGAAGATCAAGAAGCCATTGAAAAATATGTGGACTTAGTCGTCAAGACACAACGAAGTCAAAAAAATTATTTTACAGAAAAAGCCCTACCCAATTCTCTGAGCTGGGTTTTGGGAAATAAAATGAGAAAAGCGGCGCTCAAATACAATAAGACGACAAAAGAAATCCTTTCCGAAATCACACAGAATAAAAAATTAATCGCTGTTCTAACCGGACAATTCGGTGATTATGGACTTGCTCCTGAAAAAAGCAGTTTCATGATGCACGCCATGTTGGCCAAACATTATTTTAATGGAGGGTTTTATCCCATTGGAGGCTCTTCTGTTTTTTATGAAAGAATTGCTCCCACCATTGTCAAGAAAGGCGGGCAAATTTACACCAACGCAGAGGTGGACGAAATCATCATTAAAAACAATAAAGCAGTCGGTGTAAAAATGAAAGGAGGACAAGCAATCCATGCACCCACCGTTATATCAAGCACCGGCGTTATCAATACCTTTAATCATTTGATCCCAAAAAATATTATCCAACAAAATAAAATGGATCAATTACTTCAAAAAGTAAAGCCATCCATCGGGCATGTATGCTTATACATGGGGTTCCAACATTCTACGGAAGAACTCCAACTCAAAAAACCCAACTACTGGATTTTCCCTGACAATTATGACCACGATAAAAACATCAACGATTATTTAGAAAATCCTGATAATGAAATCCCTGTAGTGTACGTTTCATTCCCTTCTGCCAAAGATCCGGATTGGGATAATCGCTACCCGGGCAAGGCGACCATCGACATTATTACCCTTGCCGATTATAATTGGTATAAAAAATGGGAAGACAAACGTTGGATGAAACGGGGCGACGATTACAACGAAGCCAAAGAAAAATTAGCCCAACGATTAATGGAAAAATTATTCCGTTATGAGCCACAACTCCGGGGCAAAGTCGATTATTACGAATTATCAACTCCATTAAGTACCAAGCATTTTGTCAATTATGAATTTGGGGAATTATATGGTTTGGATAACAGTCCGGAACGATTCAATCAAAAAGCATTGCGTCCTAAATTGCCCATTAAAAATTTATATTTGACCGGACAAGATACGGTAAGCTGCGGTGTAGGGGGAGCCGTCGCCAGTGGCTTGCTCACCGCTTCCGGTCTCTTGAAAAAAAATCTGTTATCTAAAATAATGTAAGCCAATATTTTTATGGAATTATTCATTTCCGATTTAGACAAAACACTTTTATCCGACGATGCTCAATTGGCGAATTATGCCAAAACGGAATTGAACCAGATGATCCAAGAGGGGCTCCAGTTTTCTATCGCAACGGCAAGGGGGCATATTGCAGCCACACAAATTATCCAAGGATTGAAAATCCAACATCCGATTGTGGTTGCCAATGGTAGTTTCATTACAGATTACCAATCAGGAGAAATCCTGATGATGCAAAACATCCAAGACAACATCAAAGAAGCAGCCCTGAAAATTATGGTAGACCTAGAGTTCTATCCCTTCGTTTCTGCCAGTAATGGTCAGTCCTCTTTTTTATATCATTCTCATATAGATAATGAGGGCTTACAATGGTATCTCAATGAACTCATCCATACCAAAGATCCAAGGAGAAAGGATGTCAAAAATATCTATCATGCTCTAGAACATAAAATCATCAGTTTCACGGGTATCGGAAAAAAAGAAAAAGTAGAGCAGGTATATAACATTTTAACTTCTGAATTTGAAAACCAATTAGAAATCCATTATTACGAAAACCCCTACCACAAGAATTGGTATTGGATGTCCATCCATGACATTAATGCCACCAAGGAAAAAGGAGTAGAAAAACTTTGTCAGATGCTTGGGGCATCACAAGACAAGGTTACTGTATTTGGAGATAATGTCAATGATATTCCTATGTTTAGGTGGGCGAAACACAGCATCGCTGTTGCCAATGCTGTGGATGAACTGAAAATCCACGCTACGGACACCACCAATAGCAATGAAGAATTTGGCGTCATTCAACACATCAGAAAACGCTTTAAAAACCTATAATTCATTACAAGAATATTCATTTAACGCCAATAATTACTCAAACGACGTAAAAAGTTGTAAAAATTTAGACTTCAATCCTATATTTGTACTATCATCTTATGAAAATCATAATGATATGACAAATACAATCGAAACCGTTCCCCAAAACAAAAAAAAGATAAAAGATCCTTCTCAAATCGCCCAATCGGGTTGTTCTTTCCTCATTCAGGATGAGAAGCCAGAAAACATCTTCATTTCTGAAGAGTGGAACGAAGAACAAAAAATGATTTATGACATGGTTCAAGATTTCTGCAAAAAAGAAATCATGGATAAAATGTTAGAACGAGGAAGAGAATTCGAAATCACCAAAGATAGAGATGAAATCATTGCTTTATTAGATAAAGCTTCCGAACTCGGGCTTTGCGGTGTAAGCATCGGCGAAGAATATGGAGGAATCGGTCTCGACTTCAATACCAGCTGCTTGTTTGCCGAAGCATCCGCTTATGGGTTTTCTTTCGCAACTACCATCGGTGCACAAACATCCATCGGTTCTTTGCCCATTGTTTATTATGGTACAAAAGAACAAAAAGAAAAATATTTGCCTGGCATTGCTTCCGGACAATTAAAAGCATCTTATTGTTTAACTGAACCCCGTTCTGGTTCGGATGCCAATTCAGGAAAAACTTCTGCCATTTTAAATGAAACTGGAACACATTATGTCATCAACGGGCAAAAAATGTGGATCACCAACGGTGGCTTCGCCGATGTATTTATTGTTTTTGCCAGAATTGATGATGATAAAAACCTTTCCGCTTTTATCGTGGAAAAAGATTTCGGAGGAATTACTTTGGGTGCCGAAGAAAAAAAATTAGGTATCAAGGGTTCTTCCACGGTTCAGGTATTTTTTGAAAACACAATGGTCCCAAAAGAAAATTTATTGGGTAATAGAAATGGTGGTTTTAAAATTGCTTTAAACATTTTAAATACGGGTCGGATAAAATTGGCAGCCAGTACGACAGGCGGCTGCAAACTTGCTATGGATCAAGCCGTGCCCTATGCGTTACAACGGGAACAATTCAATACGCCTATTGCACAATTTGGAGCCATCAAACATAAAATAGGCCAAATGGCTGTTTTGACGTTTGCTGCCGAAGCTGCATTATATAGAACGGGTCAGAACATTAACCTCAAAACGGAAGAATTTTTATATCAAGGAAAAAATGAGAACGAAGCCAAACTCAATGCGATCCGAGAATATGCCGTTGAATGTTCTTTATTAAAAGTAAA
>JAHDDR010000225.1 GCA_020629255.1 Saprospiraceae bacterium
TAAAGTAGGTATAGCCTTAGTTTCTATATTTTTGTTTTTTGGTCTTATTTGGGTGATAGAATTTTTTCAATACGGACTAGATTTTGCCTAAAGACAATAAGTGAAAATTAGAATCAAAAAAGAAGTAATAACTAAAAAAAGCGACGCTCGACCTAGCTGCTAGGGAGCGTCGCCTTGTCTAAAAACCTATCCCTATCTTCTAAATGCTTTTAGTTTCGTTTTCGCTGCACAACCTATAAAAAAAATTAAAAAATTTCATTTTAACCATTTTTCCTGTATCTTGATATTTATCCCGATTGCTGTTAATGAAGTGATTTAACCTTATTCTAACTGCCTTAAAGCAGAATCATTGATTTCCAGATTCTTCGGCTATTTTGCATCCCGTACTTTCCAAGTACGAAACTTAAAATCAGCCTTGCCCTGAAAACCAAGCATTCACTTTAAGTCTAATTCCAAAAGGTTAAATCATTTTAATTTTTAAATTGAAACCACATAGTTAAATGAAGAAGCGGATACAATATTTGTTTACATTCTTATTCTTACCCTTATTCCTTTCATCCCAATTAGCCACTATTTCAGATGGCATTCATTATCGGACGGATGATTATTTTGAAATGATAGGAAAAATAGGTTCTAATTATTATTTGGTAAAAGACGGAGTGGAAGGAGCAGAACTCTATTCCTTCGATTCCTATATGAAAATGAACTGGAGCAGGGAAGTTAAAACCGCCCGCAAACGATTTGACATACTGGGGTCATTAACTCAAAAAGATCATTTTATTTTGGTATTGGGGTACCGGGAAAAAGGACAACTTACCGTCGAAGTTCAAAAATATAATGATGCAGGTGTTTTATTTGGTTCTGCCATTGCCAAAAAATATGAGAGAAGAAATTTTGGTCCAGAACCTTACTTCGCCCGTTCGGGGGATAGAAAAAAATTCATTTTGTGGGAAGATCAGGAAGCACATAAAATAGAAGCATTCGCTTATGATGTGGAAAAAATGGAATTGATTTGGGACAAAGAACAACACGTAGGAGAACTATCTTTACGGGATGATTTATTCCAAGTACTGGTCGACAATAAAGGTACGTTACATGCCATGTTCACCATAGATAATACACGAACGAAAAAAGAAGAAAGTAGAATTGCTTTATTTACGTTAGATAGGAACATTACAAAAACGACTCAAATTAAATTGCAATCCAATTTGGTATATGATTGTTATTTTGATGTCGATAATAAAAATGGAACGATTGTGGGAGGCGGTTTATATGATTATAGAAAACCTACACGAATAAGTGGTGTTTTTTATTCTAAAATACCGATTAAAAAACCAGAAGATTATACCATTACTTTTCATCAATTTCCTAAAAAGATTATGACTAATATCAAGGGGCGGGAATCAGAACCGGGGGATAGTTTCAACGAAGCCTATGTAAACGAGGTTATACTAAGAAGCGACGGCGGAATTATGATGGTTATTGAACGGTATAAAAAAATTAGTCAGATGGGGGGCTCTACTGATTTCCCGAGGGCAGCCCGACCTAATTTCGGTTCTGGAAATGATTCCGAATATCATTATGACGATATCGTTCTGGCATCTTTCGACAACAAGGGTGCAACAGAATGGTTTGATGTTTTATATAAAAGACAATATTCTAGAGACGACGGTGGAGATCTGTCTTCGTTCTTTATTATGAAAACGCCCAAACAAATTCGCTTTATTTATAATGATGAAATTAAAACGAACAGTAAGGTAAGTGAATATATTGTTTTACGCTCCGGAAGAAATGAACGTTCTGCTATTTTAGACACCGAAGGTTACAATGTAAAATTGATGTTCCGAAATGGAATGCAAATCAATAAAAATGAAATTATTGTTCCGAGTCTAAAAAGAAAGGATTTGAAATTGGTCAGAATTAAATATGGATAAAAAAACTATTTAATTTTCTGGGTTTCCAAAGCAGCATTTCCTTCATTTTCCATTGAAGAAATAATATTCTCTTTTCCTATCAAGGAAATCAAACTATTTTTTACTAATAAATTTCGGATGGAATCTTTTGCATTCAAAATCTGGAATCTTATATTTTTTTTCTTTAAATCATAAACTATATCGTGCAGAATATGTACGGCACTAGAATCCATATCGGTTACACCACTCGCATCAAAAATAATATTTTTTAATGCACTGTTTTTTCTTACTTGTTCTTGAATGGTGTTTTTAAAAATTTCGCAATTGGCAAAAAATATCCGTTCTTCGAATTTAAAAATAAACGTATCCTCTTTTTCTGATACTTCTATCTTAGGATTGGACAATTGATAAATCACCCACAATAAAGAAAGAACCACACCCATTAAAATCCCTTCTTCGATTCCTAACACGAGTGTACCAACGGCGGTTACACAAAACAATGTAAAATCTCGTTTATCTGTTTTCCAAAGATGTTTTGCTTCTTCAATATCCACCAAGCCCAAAACTGCCACCATAATAATGGCAGAAAGAACCGCCTTGGGTAAAGAATAAAAATAAGAAGTCAAAAATAATAAAGTAAGGACAACCAGAAATGCACTGATTAATGACGCCAAACCCGTTCTTGCTCCGGTCTGATCATTTACCGCCGAACGCCCAAACCCTCCGGCTACTGGAAAGGATTGGAAAAAACTACCTATTAAATTCGAAAAACCAAGTGCCAATAATTCTTGGTTATTATCCAACTCATAATATTTGTGTTTTTTCTTAATGGCTTTCGCTACGGCAATGGATTCCATGAAGCCAATAAAGGCAATGGTTAGCATGGCAGGAAATAAAATTTTAATAGAATCCAAGGAAATTTCAGGCATTACCAAAGAAGGGAGTCCGCTTGGAATATCGCCTACAATTCCTACACCCCATTTTGTCAAATTAAAAAGAAGAACAGATGCAATTCCTAAAACGACAACGATTAATGGTCCGGGAATTTTCCTATTTATTTTTTTAATCGTTATCAAAATTATAATAGAGATAATTCCTAAAATTAAAGTGGGGTAACTGATATCATTGATATGCTGAAAAACATTCATCAGCGTTTCATGGACTTTCCCTCTAGGAATATCCACTCCCAACAAATGTTTCAATTGACTGAATGCAATAATGAATGCAGCGGCGGTCGTAAATCCGGAAATGACCGGATGGGACAAATAATTGACTAAAAAGCCTAAGCGGAAAATACCCAATAATACTTGAAAAAGCCCGACCATAAATGCCAATAAAATAACCAAGGATAAATATTCGGGTGTACCTGATTGGGCTAACTGTCCCACTCCGCTCGAAATCAAAAGAGCCATCATGGCAACGGGTCCCACTGCCAATTGTCTAGATGTACCGAGTAGGGCATATACTATGAGTGGTATCGTTGCCGCATACAATCCATAAATCGGAGGTAAGCCAGCGAGCATGGCATAAGCCATTCCCTGAGGGATAATCATGACACCTACTGTCAGACCTGCGGTGAAATCCCCACCCAAATCGGATTTGTTATAATTCCGCATCCAATTCATAAATGGAAAATATCTCTCCATGAATTCTTCTTGAGTTTATTTGATCTCTGATTTAATGTGGCAATCTTTTTCTAAAAATACCATATATAAAAGTACCCATTACCGCACCAGAAATAACAATCAGTAAAGATAAATAACCATATCCGACTAAAACAAACATGGGGCCAGGGCATGCTCCGGCCAATGCCCAACCTAAGCCGAATAAAATACCTCCCAACAAATATCTGGTTATACTCATTTTTTTAGGAGCGATAGACATGGGTTCTCCTTCTTGGGTTGTTATCTGGAATTTCTTTATCAAAAAAATAAATAGCACCCCGAGGGTAACTGCAGAGCCGATGGTGCCATACATATGAAAGGACTCGAAACGGAACATTTCATAAATTCGGAACCAAGAAATAATTTCAGCCTTTGCCATCATAATACCAAAGCCTACACCTAGTAATAGGAATTTTAAATAATTCATTTTTATATGTATTTGATTAGAAAATGATGGGTAAGAAAATATGGGTCATTAATAAACCGCCTATAAAAAATCCGATAACGGCAATTAATGATGGGAGTTGCAAATTACTTAGGCCACTAATAGCATGACCCGAGGTACAACCACCGGCGTATCGAGCTCCGAATCCAACCAAAAATCCGCTTATTAATAAAATTAATATTCCTTTTAAGGATAAAACAGATTCGACTCCAAAAATTTCACTCGGCAAAAAACTACTTCCCGGATTTTCAAAACCTAACTCTTGTAAAGCCGTTACCGTTTCCGGATTTAATACAATATTTTCACTTGTTGTTAGGTAATTGGCGGCAATCACACCCCCTATGATGGCTCCAACAACAAACAATAAATTCCACCATTGTGATTTCCAATCCCATTTGAAAAAGTCAGAAAACTTGTCCCCCCTAGCCATCGAACAAATGGCTCTCAAATTTGAAGAGACACCGAAGTATCCTCCGAAATAAAGCAATAAGACCATGATGATGGCTAATATAGGTCCAGCCACATACCAAGGCCAAGGTTGTAAAAAAGCATCCATAACGTTTATCTGTTTTTAATACTGCAAATATGGTAAAGATTAGATTTGTAGTGTGTAACATTTGTTACTTAATTCAAGTTGTTTTGCAACTTGAGACCATAGAACAATTAAGTTTAGGGTAATTCTATGGTCTATTTTCTATTAACTATGAACCTTGCGTATTCATTCGCAACTTAGATTACTTAGTAAAATCCAACACTTTCACTTGGTTTCTGTTTGTCTCTATTTTTCCATCTAGAGAGAGTTTTTTCATCAGGCGGGATACAACAACTCTTGAGGTGTTTAAATCATTGGCAATTTGATAGTGGGTGATGGATAATTCGGGGGTATGTAAGACCATTGCCTTGTCTCTTAAATATTGATATATTCTTTCTTCGGTATTATGGAAAACCAAGGCGTCGATAGCTGAAAGCATTTCTTTTAATCGGATATCATAGCTATCAAAAACGAAGGTACGCCAAGTTCTGTACTTCACCAACCATTCTTCCATTTTCTGGACGGGAATCATGATGATTTTAGTATCTAATTCGGCCAAGGCCTTTATCTGGCTTTTTCGATTTCCTATACAACAGGTCATAGACATACTGCAAGAATCTCCGGTTTCCAAATAATATAACAGATATTCATTATCATTCCCATCATCGCCCATAACTTTTATGGCTCCTTCAATGACTAAGGGAATATGGGTTAATGTATCGCCGATATTTATCATGGGAAAATCTTTAGGAACCTTCTTAAAGATTCCATGAAAATTGATTTCCTCGATTAATTTTTCCTCGAAAAAGTGCCCGTATTTTTCTTCTAGTAATTCTCTCATATTTTCTTCCTAAAAATAATAGTCGGCAGAAATGAAATCTTGTTATTTTATGAGTTTGCTTATT